>DATHTI010000042.1:0-10221 GCA_035463335.1 Pyrinomonadaceae bacterium
ATGTTTAGAACTGGATCAGCGTTGCGGCTTGGCGGCAGATCGACGAGAGCCCTCGTGATGTCGTAACGATCGTTGCGGAAGTTGAGCGTGCCGCTCGTGGCGGTGATTCTTCCCGAGATCGTCGGATCGTTTACTGGACCATCCAACTGAAGCGAAACCGACCCAACCAGATCCGCGAGATTGTTTCTTACGACGAGCGCATTTCTTCCCTCAACTCGCAGTGCCGTAAACAATGCAGTGCGCGTGAGCTCGATCTCGGCGCCTTCTTCGATCGACTCACGCCGCGTGTTTATCAGGTCCGCGAGCTCGATATCCTGCGTGTATTCAGTGCGACGCAGATTCACCACACCGCCGATCAACTGCTCGCGCGAAGAACCGCGAATCTCAACGTCAGCGTCGAGTGTCGAGCGAAAGTCTTCCGGGAACGGAACCGTAACGTTGGCCCCATGAACAGCGATGCGAAACGCAGAAACAGTAAATCCTTCGAGCAAAGCGCCGCCCGTAGCCGAAATACGGCCGCCACCGATCGTGCCTTCGAGCGAATCGATCTGCGCCTGGTTCGCCGTGAATCGAAGCGCCGCTTTGAGGTTGGCGACGGTCCAGCGGTCGTTTCCAAGAAGCACGGAGACTGACGCGTTGTTGAGCGACGCGGTGCCGATCATCCGCGGGTCTTCAAACGGGCCGTTGATGCGAACCGCCATTGCCGCCGTGCCTGATGAGAAGAAGTCAGGCGAGATGCCGTTAAGCACACGCATGTTCAGATCGCCGTTGATGCTGAGGTTCTGCCTGCCGCCGGCCGCAGTCGCGAGTGTGCCGTCGAGCACGATGTTCGTACCCGGGCCGGTAAATCTCGCCCCGTCGAACACCATCTCACCGGGCGTAAACCTCACAACCAGTGGCGTCGTCGCGTCGAGCTGCACGTCTTCGACGCGGAAACTGAGCTCGCTAAAGCTCGCAGTACCAGTTAAACCGGCGAGCGAGAGGTTCGCGTCGTCGTCGAGCAGGTTTCCCGAAGCCTTGATGGTTCCGTTTGCGCGGCCAGTCACATGCACACCACTACCAGGCATCAGGATCTGAAACAGGTTTGTCAGGTCAGCGTTGGTAAATGTCGTTTCAACACTCGACGCCAATGCCGGACTCGCCAGATTGATTTGTGCAGCAACGACTTGCGGCGAACCGAGGAGACCGGTGGTGAAGTTGATGTTGAGCTGACGGTTCTCCGTTCGGCCAACCAGTGCGACTGTACCTGCCGGACGACCGTTGATCGACACGTCGCGACCCTGGCCATCAAACGTGATCTGGTATGCGGAAAAGTCCTGGTCAGAAAGATTGCCGGTAACGCGCGCGGTAAAGTCAGCAACGCCGGTAACGACGGGCATGCCCGGGCGGTTCGCGAGTGCAGTCAAACGCGCTAGCTGGATGCTTTCAGCCTTGCCTTGAAAATCAAACGCCTTGCTCTTCGTGTTGAAATTGCCACTCGCAACGATGTGACCCGCCCCGAGTTGAACGTCGACAGTCTCAACGTTCACGTTTGGTCCATTGAACGTCGCTCTCGCTGACATTCCCTGCAGCGGTTCGCCTGCGAGCCTGCCTGGTCCAAAACGCAGATCGGCGCTGCCACTCATCGCGTCCGGAATGCCACTTACACTTATCTTGCCGGAGAGATCTGATTGCGTGTCGGAAGTAAGCTGCTGGTTACCGCTCAACGGCGAAAGCGCTAAGAGATTTCGAGCACTGAAGCGATCGAGAGTCGCTTCGACTGACGTGTTGTTGTCCCCGATTCTCGGCTTAACCAGCGAAAACTGCACGCCGCCACCGTCGCGTTCCGCGAGACTGCCGTCGGGAATGCGGATCTCCGCATCGTTCATCTCAACGGACGCCGACAACGCGCCAAGCTCGTTGTCGTTCTCGATCAATGTGCCGACCGAGACTCTGCCGTTGAGATTCGGAGAGGTCATGCGGCCGCGGATATTTCCGTTGAAAGCGAGCTGCCCGCCGAGCTCGACCCCATAGCTGCGCATCTGCTCTTCGACTTCAGGCAACAGCCCCGAAGAGATCAAAACAGCCTGTAGCTCCGCCGCGTCGGATGAATTCAGGTCGACCTGAAGATTGGAATCGTTTTCAAAGGAGAACTGGCCGCTAGCGGTCAATCGCGTCGCTGGTGTTTGCAGGTTTACCTGTTGAATATCGAACGTGCCGCGATTAGCGCGCATCGCGACTTCGCCCGTGATCGGGATCCGGTCTCCACTCGTCTCACCAGTTTCGGCGGTCAGGCGCGTCGTGATCGTTCCCGATGCGAGTTTGAAATCGGTGCCCGGGAATGTCAGGTCGACTCGGCCTGTTGCGCGCCCGGCAAGTGGAACGGCACTGCCGGCCATAGCAGTCAGTGGTCCGGAGATCTCCATCCCATCGAAATCCGCCGTGACCTGCGACGTACCGCCGCGACCAATCGCGACGCGCGCGTTTCCACTCGCATTACCACGGAAAATATCGGCCGTGAAGTTGTTGAACTGAATCTCGCGATTTGTAGCAACAACACTCGCGCGCGCCTGGCCCATGTTGATCTGGCCCAACACGCCGCCGCCGATGCTTAGATCTGCTGTCGCGCGATAACTGCCGGAAGGCTCGACGACAAACACCGGCTTCGCGAGTTTCACATTCTCAGCCTGACCGTCCGCGAATTTAACCGTGCCGGCATCGATGTCGGCAGTCGAGCCTTCGATTCGCCGGTTGCGCACCGACAGCCGCACACCCGCGATATTCAGACTCCCGATCTCCGCACCCGCGGCGCTCGTCGCCCCGACCTGCACGTCTTTCACGACAACGCTCGTCACTCCATCACGATCCGTGATGTCAATGTTGTTCGCCGTCACGCCTTTTATCTGCGCGCCGGACGCTGAAACCGTTCCCGCTTTGACGTTTGCAATCGTGCCGGTCGTTACGTTGTTTTGATTTCGGAATTGCAGGTTTGAAGCCGTGATGCCGTCTACTTTCGCGCCACCCGCTAAAAGACTGTCCGCATTGAATTGATTGGAATGCGCATTCAGCACGCCTTCGTTCATCTCAACGCGCGCGTCGCGAAGAATCAGGCCCGTCAGAGTCGTTCCATAACTCTTTTCCGCAACGGCGCGGAGCTCGCCAATCCAGCGGAAGTTTGACCCGGTACCCATGACGTTACCAACGATCTGCAACGAGTCGAGCTGAAAGTCTCCGGCATTCAATAAATCTGCAACGGCTTTTCCGTTGATCGCATAAGTCTTGCCCTGTACTGTGCCAATCGCACTGACGTTCAGTCCCTGCAAGCGAATGTTGTCCGCGGCGAGCGCGTCTGACTGCATCTGCCCGTTGAGCTTGAACTGATCGCCCTCGCCCGTGATCGTGCCGCTGAAGTTGCCTGCGCCACGAAGGGTCGCGCCGGGCTGCAACGTGTCAGAGAGTTGGGTGAGGTCTACAGTCGACGTGACGTTCATCGTGTAACGAAGTGCGCGCCAGTCGTCCAACACGCCGTTCATCCTCGCTTCGGCGACTGGCGACTTCAGCACGAGCTGGTGAATGTCAACTTTCTCCTGATTGAAGCGAGCCTGCGCCTCGATATCGATGTTGTTAATGGGGCGGCCGTCGTAAGTAAAAGTCGAGTTCGAAAGGGAGAGCTGGACGGAGGTCATGCGCGTTCCGACCGGCACGCTCGGATCGTCAGGCTGGAGATTCACCTGAAGATTTCGTCCCTCGCCGGAGATGTCGTGACGCGCGTCACCGTAATGGACCACGCCGTTTTTGATTTCGATCGTCGCCGCCGAATAAGCAAAGAGGATGCGCCGGTTTGGCTCAGGCGGCGGAATGTGAAGGTTGCGGAAGTTTGTGCGGCCCTGCTCGTCAAACGTGACCCAGAGCTCGACGCCCTCCATGTTCAGATCTTCAAGATTGATATTACGTTGCAGGTTGAGCGCGTAAAGGTCTTCGATCTTGATCGTCGCCAGCAGCTTGTCGATCTTGCCGAGCCTTTCACCCGTCGCGGAGTCGTAGAGCTCGATGCCATTCATCTCGACGGTCCGCGGCGGAAAGGTGGCGTGAAACTCTGCGATCTCGGCGCGTATGCCGTAGCTTGCGAAAGTGTTCTTAATCTGGCTGGCGACGTAACGGTCTACGAAACCGAGGCGAAACAGGAATAGGGCGAGCACGATGACGACAAGCGCAGCAATACCCACAATCGCCGTCGCGATCACAACATGACGGCGCCTGAAGTAATACCAACGCTTACTGATGGGAGGCTTCTTCTCTACACTCATAACCTACAGTCGCCGCGCGACGGCCGGGACCTCTGAATTTCTTGAGGGAGAGATTGTAAGTGCCGCAAAGAGGCACCAAAAGTCACAAAAAGATCAGATGTGTCTTCTGTGCCTATTGGTAGCAAACCTCATTTAGGTTTATCGGCAACGCCCTGCTGGTCCTTCAGAGATGCAGGTTGGCCCAACGGCACATTGCCGACGACTGAGAGCTCAAAACCTTCCAGAGCTGCTACTTTGGGGGGATGATTCGAAAGCAATAAGATCTTGCACAACCCGAGATCGTGGAGAATCTGCGCTCCCACGCCATAGTCGCGATCAATTCCGTAACCAGTTTCCAAACTTGCGTCTCGTTTACTGATTCCTCGTTGCTGCATGACGTTGTACGTACGCAATTGGTTTACCAGATCCAAGCTGTGCTCGCGCTGGCGCAGGTAAAGAACCACGCCGCGCGCCTCCGCCGCGATCTTCTCGAGCGCCGTGTGGAGCTGAAAGCCGGTGTCGTCGATCAACGAGCCAAACATGTCGCACGTCACGTTTTCAGTGTGGACGCGCACGAGAACCGGATCGTCCGTTTTCACCTCGCCCATCACCATCGCGAGGTGCACGTCGCCGTTGATCACGTTTTCGTAAGCAACCGCGCGAAATCGACCATAAACGGTTGGTAAATCGGTCTCGACCACACGCCGGACTAGCTGCTCCTTGCGAATGCGATACCTCACCAGCTCGGCCACGCTGATCATCTTCAGCTTGTGTTGCGCAGCAAACTCCCGGAGCTGCGGCAGGCGCGACATCGTGCCGTCTTCGTTCATGATTTCGCAGATCACACCGGCAGGATAGAGACCGGCGATACGTGCGATATCGACGCTGGCTTCTGTTTGTCCGGCACGAACGAGGACGCCGCCGTTCTTGGCGCGCAGAGGGAAGATGTGACCGGGACGGCAGAGATCCTGTGGCCGCGACTCGGGATCGACAGCGACAAGAATCGTCGTCGCGCGATCAGCGGCAGAGATTCCGGTCGTGATCCCTTTACGGGCGTCGATGGAAACTGTGAACGCGGTGCCGAGATACGAAGTGTTGTCGGCGACCTGTGTGGTCAGGTGGAGTTCGTCGCAGCGCTCTTCGGTGAGCGGCAGGCAGATCAGACCACGGGCGTGCCGGGCCATAAAGTTGATTATCTCGGGGGTGACCTTCTCGGCGGCGCACACCAGATCGCCTTCGTTTTCGCGATCTTCGTCGTCGACGATGATGATCATGCGGCCGTCGCGGATCTCGGCAACGGCCTCTTCAATAGTCGCTAAAGTCACGGGGCTCATGTTAACCGAAAGGAGATAGCCGCGAAAGGGCGCAAAAGCTACTTTTTACAGCATTTATTTGGCCGGGTTAAACGAGAGGAGCCTTTCGACGTACTTCCCTATCACATCGACCTCGATATTCACGTCGTCGTGTGGGTTTAAGTGGGATAAATTGGTGACTTCCCAGGTCTTCGGGATGATGGCGATCTCGAAGTAGTCGTCTGTGAGGCCGGCGATGGTCAGGCTGATTCCTTCAACCGCTACCGAGCCCTTGAACACGAGATACCGCGCGATCTCCGGCGGATATTTGATTCTTAGCGTCCAGGACTCGCCGTGATCCTCGACGCCGGCGAACTGCCCGCGCGCATCGACGTGTCCCTGGACGATGTGGCCGCCGAGGCGGGTGGCGGGCGTGACGGCGCGTTCGAGATTAACGGGAGCGCCGGGTTGCAGCCGGCCGAGTGTCGAGCGGGATAAGGTCTCGCGCGATACGTCAGCCGCAAACGAATCAGGTGTGATATCGAGCGCCGTCAAACACACACCATTCACCGCGATCGAATCACCGTGATTCGTGCCTTCGGTGACGATGCGTGCAGCGATCACGATCCGCGCGTTCTCACCGCGCTCCTCGATACTGCGCACGCTGCCAAGCTCTTCAATTATTCCGGTGAACATGAGAGATCATTTCCGCGAAGACTTCGTCGATGCTCTTTCCTGTCGAATCAAGGACGATCGCGTCATCAGCAACTTTCAACGGTGAATCCGCACGTGTCGAGTCACGTCGATCGCGTTCAACCATGTCTGCAAGCGTTTCTGCGTAGGTCGTGAAAGAGTGAGCTGTCGTCTGATCCTCTTTGAAACGACGCTCAGCACGTTCTTCCGGCACGGCAGTTAGAAAAAACTTAACATCAGCATCAGGAAAAACAACTGTGCCGATGTCGCGGCCGTTCAACACCGCGCCTCGCCTGCTAATCGCGCGCTGTCGCTCAACCATCGCGCGTCTTACGCCCGGAATGGTCGATACAATCGATGACATCTCAGTAACGCTTTCAGTGCGAATTTTACCGGTAACGTCGCGCCCGTCGAGCAGAACCGACAACGAATCGGGATCACCTTGCAAATCGATCTCGATCCTTTCGGCCAACGCCGTGACCGCGTCCTTGTCATTGGGATCAACATCGGCCTCGCTTACAGCCAGCGCAACGGCGCGATACATCGAGCCGGTGTCGATATACAGCAGCTTCAGCGCGCGCGCCAGCATGCGGCCCAGCGTTGACTTGCCCGAGCCTGATGGACCATCAATCGCAATGATCATACGAATCGGGCCACAAAGAGGCACAAAAGAACAAAAAACACAAAAGAATTGTTTTGTGTTTTCTACACAAAGGCCGCGAACACTTCGTTCGACAACAAAGCGCCCGTGCGCGTCAGTCTAATCAAATCGCCGTCCAGCTCAACTAGTCCGGCTTTACAGAATCGATCCAGATCTTCCGCGTGCTCGTCGCGCAAATCAACACCAAACGATTCGCGGTAACGACGCAGATCGACGCCCTGCATCAATCGCATGCCGAGAAATACCGCTTCGGCCCGAACGTCGGTTGTGGTTAGCTGCTGCTCTTCAACCACGGGCGACGCGCCACTCTCGACCAGCTCGACGTATTTCAACACGTCACGCTGGTTGGACCAGCGCCGCGTCTCGCCGTCGTAAGAATGTGCGGAACAGCCGAAACCGTAATAAGGCGCGCCGGTCCAGTATTTGACGTTGTGTCGCGAGTGAAAACCGGGACGGCACAAATTCGAGATCTCGTAGTGCTCGTAACCTGCGTCGAGGGCCTGCTCGAGCATCCATTCGTACATCACACCCGCGAGATCCTCATCTGGCTGCGGCTGAATCCCACGGCGAATGTGTTCCGCGAGCGGCGTCCCGCTATGGACCTCCAGCAGGTAGAACGAGAGATGCTCGGGCGCGAGATCCAGCGCCTGTTTGATATTTCGTTGCCATCCGGCAAGTGTCTGGCCAGGCAAGCCCGCGATCAAATCAAAACTCACATTTGCAAAACCCGCCTCGCGCAGATCAGCAAAAGTTCTCAATGCATCGGCGGAATTATGCGATCGGCCCAGTTTTGCAAGCTCGCGATCGTCGAACGTTTGGGCGCCAAAACTGGCCCGGTTAACTCCCAGACTCCGAAAGGCGCGCAGCTTCTCGGGCGTAACGCTTCCCGGATTTATCTCGAGCGTGATCTCCGCCTCCGTGGCAATCTCAAACCGCTCAAACAAAGTCGCGAGGATGCGCTCGAGCTGCGCCGGTCCAAGCAGTGACGGCGTGCCACCACCAAAATAAATTGTGTCAACATTCTCACCGTTGTATTGCGAGACTCGAATCTCATCGATTAGACCACGAACGTAGCGTTCCGCGAGCTCGCTTTGATAAAGGCCCGTAGCGAAGTCGCAATACGAACAACGCGAGCTACAAAAAGGAATATGAACGTAGAGACCTGCGGCTGTCATTTATTGCAAAGAATAATAGCATGCGTGTGTATTAATTCATTTCCCGCCGTTTGTTTTCAGAACTCTAAACGACACTCTCTGTTGCTATAAATGCGATTTACTGCGTAGTCGTAAATGGCACGGAGGTTGATAACTCAAAAGCTCAAACCATCGAACACATGGGAGGAGACAACATGGCAGATGACAGAATGAAGAACGACGATCTTCAGAAAAACATGGGTGGCGCTGGTCGTGACGAAGGCCAGAATCTTGGCCAGCAATCGCCGGGACGCTCCGAGAAGGGCCAGCAAGGTGGCCAGCACGCTGGTGGCTATGGTGGCAGCCAGCAGGAATCAAACGTAGGTAGTGGCCAGAATAAACACGATATGGAAGACGACGATCTTGGCGCCGGCAATGCACAGACTGGCGGACAGAATCGCGGCGGCCAGAATCGCTAATTTGTAAATTACTCTCTTCTTTTCTGCTTTGAGCACGGACGTAATGTGCCGTGCTCTTTTTTTATCTTTTAATCCTGCGAAGACTACCGTTGCCACTGATCGTCTTCCTGGAACTACGCGCGACACGTTCCGCCTCCGCAAACGCGCGCAAAAAATTGTCACCAAGTACCTTCCTGATATCTCTCTCACTGTAACCGCGCTTGAGCAGCTCGTACGTGATGTTCGGCAACATCGAAACATCCTGCGCGCCTTCGGGCATGTCGTTCGCACCGTCGAAATCCGCACCGATACCGACGTGATCGATGCCCGCAACCTTCACGATGTGATCGATATGATCGATCAACTTCGAGATCGGCAGCGGCGGTAACGGATTCGCCGCTTCGAGTTTGTCGCTTTCTTCCGCGCGTCGCTCAGGATCGTCTTTATACTTCTCGTTAATCGCATCCTGCTGCGCCTTGAGTCGCTTGTCGCGTTCGGCACTTTGTGGTGCAACGGTTTTCTCGTCAACAAACACGCTGTAGAAATTAACGTGGACCACGCCGCCGTTCTTTGCGATCCGCTTCAAGAGATCGTCGGGAATGTTGCGCGGCACGTTGCTGAGCGCGCGGGCGGACGAATGCGAAGCGATGATGGGCGCCGTGGAGACGTCGAGAGCGTCGCTCATCGTCTTGTCGGAAACGTGTGACACGTCGATAAGCATTCCGAGACGATTCATTTCGCGTACGACTTCCTTGCCGAAGTCACTCAGCCCGTTGTGTTTCTTCTGGCCACGACCGGCGTCGGCCCAGTTGTTTGTATTGTTCCAGGTGAGCGTCATGTAACGGACGCCGAGGCGATAGAATTCACGCAACGTGGGCAGCGAGTCTTCAATCGCGTGACCGCCCTCGATTCCCATCAACGCCGCGATCTTTCCGGTTCGTTTCGCGCGGCGAATGTCGGCGACTGATGTCGCAAGCATCAAGTCTTTTGGATGTCGCTCGACAGCGCGATAGACGGAGTCGATCATGTCCAGTGTGCGACGTGCCGAGCCGCCATGTTCGACGTACCAGGGTTTGATATAGAGTGAAAAGAATTCGGCCGTGAGCCCGCCTTTTTTCATGCGCTCGATGTTGGTGCGGTAGGGCGCAGGCGGCGTGCCGCTCAGATCGAAATCGTCGTTCGTCATCGGTGTCGTTACGTCGTTGTGCGTGTCGATGACGATGGCGCGACGATGGATTTGCAGCGCGCGTTGCCATAGTCGTTCATCTCGCGTCTGAGCGGCCGCAGGTATTGCGAGTAAACATATAAGAAGCAGTTTTAGCATTTCGACCTCAATAAAGTTTTGCGCAGGCATTATTTCGCATTATCATCAACCATAATGTCAATCCTGATTGCTGAAGATAACATGGCCCAGCGCCATTACCTCCGTGAGATTCTCGAAAAGGAGTTTCCCACGCACCTGCCCGTCTTCGAAGCAGGCGATGGCGAGGAGACCGTGAAGATCGCCCTCGGCGAGAAACCGGAAGTCTGCATTCTCGACATCCAGATGCCCAAGCTCTCAGGCGTGAAGGCCGCGCGCGCGATCTGGCGCGACTTCCCAACCGCGCGCATCATCTTCTGGACGCAGTTTCCACACGAGATCTACATCAACGAGATTCGCAAGATCGTAAAGTCAGTCGATCCGCCGCCGGCCTACGGCTTCATTCACAAAAACAATCC
>DATHTI010000043.1:0-2935 GCA_035463335.1 Pyrinomonadaceae bacterium
ACACAATGTGGCAAACCTCGGGGCGGCCACGGAGGGCCGCCCCTACAGTTGTTATTTCATGTGCTTATCTCACCAGAGTCATGACAAGAGCGATCCCCACCTCCTCGCCCTTCGCGTCTTCTTTTTCGAACAGAACTCCGACGTCGATCTAATCGCACATCGCGGTGGTGACGGGCAGTGGCCCGGATCGTCCACGATCGCTGCCGCGAGACATTCATCCACAGATTACACAGATTTCATAAACAATCTGCGTAATCGCCATCCGGCTTTGTAAGGGCGTCAGGTGATGCATAGTTAATCCCGTCTTGTAGCCTCATACGATAGAGCTTCTTCTCGCCTGCAACTGTGAAATCGACAGCGTAAGCGATGTACGAAATCGTCTTTTCAGATCTGTTGATCGCTTCGATCGACAAATGTTTAGCCCACTCGACAGCAGATTGAAAGAAGCATCACTGAGAAGCAAAGAAGTTTAGACATACGAACTGGGCTGAAATTAGCGAACGCCTTCGGCGTAATTTCAAACTGAGGCACTACGCAAACTTGACAGTCGTGGTCCTCGGGGCGTATAAGCAGCGATGACACGCGTGGTGAGTTAAGGCGACTTGCGGCCACGTAAAATAACCAGCTAAACAGCTCGGGCACGCATTAAAGATCCGAAAAACTTCAAACCGATTTGAAGTCCCGCGTTGTTTGGCGCGGGGCTTTTTCATTGCCGGTTGGCTTCAAAGAAATGCAACCATTCCACGAAATTCTCTCCAGCGATCGCATCCTCGTTTTTGACGGCGCCATGGGCACGATGCTCTACGCCAAGGGTGTCTATATCAATCGTTGCTACGACGAGTTGAATCTCAGCAGCCCGGATCTCGTGCGTGAGATTCACATTGAATACATTCGCGCCGGCGCCGACATCATCGAGACCAACACGTTTGGCGCAACCGCACACAAGCTCCAGCAATACGGGCTCGAGGCAAACATGCATGAGATCAATGCTATTGCCGCGAGAGTCGCGCGTGAGGCTGCGGGTGAGCGTGCGTACGTTGCGGGCGCGATTGGTCCACTCGGCCTGCGTATCGAGCCGTATGGTCCAACTTCGTTTGCGGAAGCACGCGAGCTGTTCAAGGCGCAGGCGAGCGCGTTGCTCGAGGGCGGTGTCGATCTCTTCTGCCTCGAGACTTTTTCCGACGTGTCGGAAATTCGCCAGGCGATAGCCGCTATACGCGAGCTTTGCGATCTGCCGATCATCGCACAGATGACGATCATGACTGACGGCAACACCATGTTTGGCACCACGCCGGAATTGTTTACCGAGCGTCTCGACCAGTGGGGCGCAGATGTTATTGGTCTGAACTGCGGTGTTGGACCAGCGATCATTCTCAGTGCGCTGGAGAAGATGCGCGAGGTCACGAAGAAAAAGCTGTCAGCGCAGCCAAACGCCGGATTGCCGCGCGACGTTCAAGGGCGGCAGTTTTATATGTGCTCGCCCGAGTACATGTCGAAGTTTGCGAAACGATTTATTCAATCGGGCGCGAAGTTTATCGGTGGTTGCTGCGGTACGACGCCTGCGCACATCAAGCTGATTTCCGATTCCGTGCGCGCGGCATCACCGCGAACACAGCGCACTACATTTACTACCGGCGCGACTGTGACAGTGGAAACAACGCCGCCGGACATTCACGTCGTTCCACCTGAAGAGCGTTCAAACTGGGGACGAAAGATCGCGCTCGGTGAGTTTGTAACTTCGGTCGAGGTGCTGCCGCCGAAAGGTGTCGATGCAAAGAAGACGCTTGATTCGATCCGCTTGCTGAAAGAGGCTGGTGTCGACGGGGTGAACATTCCTGACGGCGCACGCGCGCAGTCGCGCATGAGCGCGATCGCGACGGCTGTTTTAGTTGAGCAACAGATCGGGATTGAGTCAGTGCTGCACTATTGCTGTCGCGACCGGAACCTGCTCGGGATGATGTCGGATCTGCTCGGCGCAGCGGCGCTCGGGTTACGAAACATTTTAGTGATCACGGGCGATCCGCCGAAGATGGGACCATACCCGGATGCAACCGCCGTTTTCGATATCGATTCGATTGGTCTGACGAACATGGTCAACAAGCTGAACCATGGTCTCGATCTCGGAAACAATCCGATCGGTGAGCCGACTGCGTTTTGTATCGGCGTGGGCGTGAACCCGGGAGCGATCAATCTCGACGAAGAGATCAAGCGCTTCGAATGGAAGGTTGAAGCGGGCGCGCAGTATGCAATCACGCAGCCGGTGTTTGATACGGGTCAACTGCGCGATTTTCTGAAACGCATCGAGCACGTGCGCATTCCGATTATCGCGGGGATTTGGCCGCTTGTGTCGTATCGCAATGCGGAGTTTCTGCACAACGAGGTTCCGGGCGTGCGCGTGACGCCGGCGATCATGGACCGCATGCGTGCGGCTTCAAATATCAGCAAGGAAGCCGGGCGGGACGAAGGGTTGAAGATTGCGCGCGAGTCGTTGCTCGAGGTGCGTGATGAGATTCAGGGTGTGCAGGTGTCGGCGCCGTTTGGGAACGTGAAATATGCCCTCGAGGTGTTTCAGGCCCTGCCGGAGTTTAGCCGCGGATAATACGGATTGGTTACGGATCGGGTGTTATTTTTGGTAGACGACCTTTCCGGCGACGATCGTGTAGAGCGTGTCTGTTGTCAGATAGTCTTTTGGCGATACTTTGAGCAGGTTTTTGGATAGGACTGTTAGATCTGCCAGCTTTCCTACCTCGATTGATCCTTTGATCTTCTCTTCGAAATTGGCGTACGCGGTGCCGTAGGTGTAGGCGCGGAGCGCGTCTTCGATCGAGATGCGCTCGTTTGGGAACCAGCCAGATGCGGGTTGGCCCGTGATTGTTTGTCTCGTCACGGCGGCGTAGAGACCGAGCATCGGATTGATCGGATACTCCGAGGCTGA
>DATHTI010000044.1:0-6450 GCA_035463335.1 Pyrinomonadaceae bacterium
CGCCCAGATCTTTTTGACTGGGAAACTTCCGGGGCGTCGTTCCTTTGGATAACGGACGGCGTTCTGAATGTACCTGACGTCGTCGATCACTGTGTCGAAGGTGGTGTGCGTGTGCCCGCAGACGTGAACACGTGAATTGAGTTTTCTGATTTGCGCGTCGAGCGCGGCGCAGATCGAGACGTGCGGTAGCCAGCTAAATCTCATGTACTCCGGCGGCGGCAGTAGCTCCGCGCGTGGGATGAAGTGAGAAAAAGTTATCACCTCGCCCTCGTACGATTTGAGGTTTGGCTCGTTGAGGCGAAGAAAGTAGTCAGGGAGCGGTTGCACGCCTTCGGGCCATTTGCAAAGGTGAAAGTCTACCCACGCTTTCATCTCCGGATCGTAGACGCCGTCATACCAGGAGAAGAGAGGAACGATCCACAGATCGTCGAGGCGAAGTGGTTTTGTCGTTACCCCGATCTCTTCACAGAGTTGAAGAACCTGATTGAATTTGTCGATGGAGTTGATCTCGGTATTACGTACCCAGAGCTCGTGATTGCCGGGCGTGAAGAGCACGTGGCGAAACTTCCCGCGCAGGAGTAAGAGCGTCTCGCGAATCACTTCCAGCCGGTCGGAAACATCGCCCGCGACGATGAGAGTGTCGTCGCGGTAAGCGATGTTTGACAGTTCTGTAAGCCAGGAGAAGTTTTCCTTGTAATCTGTGTGCAGATCCGACGTCGCAAAAACACGCATGTCTTTTAACCACCAGATGACACAGATCAAGAACGGTTTATTGTACGGTTGACGTGCTTGATGGAGTCGGAACCTTCTTCTTCAAGTACTTGTCATACCACGCCAGATATCTCTCCATGCGGTCGCGCTGGTAGCTCGGGCGTTGAATGCCGTGGTTCTCGTTCGGATAGATAATCAACTGCGTATCGATCCCGAGACTGCGCAGCGCCTGGTACATCTGCTGGCTGCCCTGCACAGGCACGTTGAAGTCACGCTCGCCGCCGAGAAACAGTGTCGGCGTTTGAATGCGATCTGCATGCAGGAACGGGTAGGAGATCTTCACGTATGTCTCCCACGCCTTCGGGTTCCATGGTGGGCCAATCTCGTAGTCGTACTGAATGATGTACTGGTCAGTGCCGTAGAACGCGACAGTGAACGCTGTTCCGGCGCCGCTTGTCGCGGCTTTGAACCGTGTGTCGCTCGCGATCAGGTAGTCCGTCAGAATTCCACCGTAGCTCCAGCCACCGACGCCGAGTCGATCCGGATCGGCAACACCCATCTTGATCACGTGATCGACGCCCGCGAGTAGATCCTGCACTTCGTAATTGCCCCAGTCAGCAAAGATCGCACGTGAGAACTTTTGCCCGCGACCGGAGCTGCCCCGATAGTTCACTGCGAGCACTGCATAACCATTCGCCGCAAAAAACTGCCGCTCGGCACTGAACGTGTGCTGGTCCTGCGCGTTTGGACCGCCGTGAATTCTGAGCAGGAGCGGAACCTTCGTTCCTTTAACGTAACCGACTGGATAAGTAAGCAGTGCGCCGACCCGCGTGCCGTCTTTACTCTGGAAATTGATCTCTTCAGTGACGCCGAGATCGAGCTCTGAAAACAGCGGATCGTTCTGGCGTGTGAGCTGGCGCAGCGAAGTTCCATCCCAAACGTGAATCTCGCTGGCCTTCGTGTTGCCGCCCGAAATTGCCACCGCGCGTCCGCCATTGAACTGCCAGTTCGTCAACACTACCGGCGGGCTTAGCAGCCGTTGCGCCGCACCGCCCGACAGGCTCGCCTTCATCGGGTATACCGAGCGATCGTCGGTCACTAAAAATTGGATCGCCTTGCCGTCGGAGGTGAAACGAGGAGTGGAGACGCCGCGATCGAGATCCTCCGTGGCTTTGAAGCGAGTGGGCGCGCTGCTGCCGTCTGACGGAACGAGCGCGAGATGGTCCATGTTGTACGCGCCGTATTTCTTTTCGTCGCCTTCGATGAATGCAATCCACTTTGAATCAGGGCTCCACTCGGGCCGCGCACGGCTGGCACGCGTTGTGTCTGGTGTTAGCTGTTTCTCGGTCGCGCCCGGTTTGGCTTCGGCGACGTAGAGCTGTGCGGCGGGCTCGCGATCGGGATCTTCGCCGTGATTACTCATGAACGCGATGCGAGTGCCGTCAGGCGACCATGCCGGCGAGCCCTCGTCCCACTTGCTCTTCGTGAGTCGCTCGAGCTTCTTGGTCGCGATGTCGAAGATGTAGATGTATGTGTGACGTCCGCTGAGCAGGTAGCCCTGGCCGTCCTGTTTGTATCTGTAACGATCGATGACGATGGGTTTGGGAACGCGCGGAGTGGCGCCGGGTTGTGGTGATGGTGTTGGATCCGTCTCCGGATCGGGATCGGCCATCACGAGCGCCAGTCGTTTCGAATCGGGAGACCATTCGTGTCCCTGCAACCGCCCCTTGAGCTCCGTGAGCTGCATCGCCTCGCCGCCGCTACGATCGAGAAGCCACACCTGATTGCCGCGCGCCTTGCCGGGACGCGAGGAGGTAAACGAGATGTACTTGCCGTCGGGGCTCCAACGCGGCGAGCTCTCGCTCTCGTTGCTGAAAGTTATCTGTCGATCGTTGCTGCCGTCGATGTTCACCATCCAGATGTGTGAGTTCGACTTGTCTTCCTTGACGTTGGTGGTGTTGACGACGTATGCGACCCATTGGCCGTCAGGCGAGATCTGCGGATCGCTGACGTTGCGGAAGCGCGTCAGGTCGTCGAGCTTCATTGGACGCCGGGCAGTTTGCGCTGCAAGGGAATTCGCGAGCGCAAGAATGAGCAGCAGCGAGATACAAGACAGGCGTCGTCGTAGCATAGGGGCCTCCAGATAAATAGGTGATGAACCGCGCAGAGGCCGGAAGTGTAGCAAAGTTAGCCACAAAAGGCACAAAAGAGAAAGTTCAGAGTTCAAGCTTTAGCTTGCGGTCTCAACTCCCGAGACTGCCGCCTAAAGGCGGAACTCTGAGCTTTCTCTCGTTTGTGCTTTTGTGCCTTTTTGTGGCTAACTTCTTCTTCAGCCTCTTTGCCCGGGCGCGTAGATTACGCGGCGCAGCTCATTCATCCGCCCATCATCCAAACGGCCTTCGACGATCTCATACCCGAGCAGCGCAAACACTCTCCCGCGCAGAAACAGCGGTCTCGCATTTCCATACCAATCAACACAAGACGCGCGACACTGATCGTCTATTGCCTTCTCAGGCTGCGACCCCAGCTCGCCAATCTCTCGAAACTGCAGCGAGTCGTTTCGCAAAAACAGAATCGCGGCTGAGTTTTCAAACAAGTGCCTGTAACCGGCCCGCCCCGGAACGCTGATCGGAAGACCCAGCATTCCCGAATCATCACCGTCAGGCTTATAGAAGAAACCGTGACTACGCAGCTCGCCCTGCGACGCTTCTTTACGCGTGTAGCGCGAGACGATCTCAGGCCACTGGTCCAACCGCACGGCCGAGAAATGTAAGTCTTTACCATCAGTACCCACGATGACGGCGTCTGTTCCCATCTGCTCGATGCGGTCTACACCGTGCGCGAGCTTTAGCTGGTGTGAGTTGCCGCGCGCCCAATCAACTATAAACAGGTTCCACTTGTCCGTGTTCTCCTTCGGATATCCCCAACCGCTGCCCGTACCATAGATCAGGTAACGACCAACAAACCGGTTCTGAAACCCATAACCCTCCGGCTTCGGCAGCGCGCGATAACTCGACGCAGGCACCGTCTCGCTGCCATCCGAAAAGCTCATGATCGGAACTCGCATCAACGCGACGTCGCCTTGAGCGACTTCAGCCCGCCACATGCCGTCACCATTCCCGTGCGACTGCACGAGAACGTTCAAATACTGATCCTCACTCTGCAGGAACGAAAACTGATCGACCGGGCTTCCCGAGACGCGCAACGCACTTGGACCAGAGCCGTCAAGCGGCATACGGAACACGATCGATCTGCTCTTCTGGTTGCGTCCCCACGTGCTGGCCCATACGTAAACTGAATCAGGTGAAACGTAGAACACGTGTCCCGGAGGTCCAATCACGCTCGTTGCCTGGCAATCGAAACTACCGTTCGCGAGATCACACACAGTGACAGTGTGCAACGCCGTGCCGTAGCTGTCATCGAAGCTCGTTTCCGGGCGGTAGACGCGAGTGGCTGGAACGATGCGTTGAAACTCTGACGCGGTCGCGCCTTTGTGCCACTTGCGAACAGCCGGAAACGCTTGCAATGGATCTTCATGGCCGGCGTAGAAAAACTGGGGAGCGTAAAAGATCAGCTTGTTGCCGATGAGACGGCTCGCGTAGTTGCGAGAAGAGTAGTAGTCGTTTGAGCGCAGGTGATATGTCGAACGATAGGCGAGCCGCCCGTCTGAATTGATGGCAAACAATCCGACTTCCGTGCCGCCGCGCTCGTAGCTGTAGCCGATAACCACGACGGTGTTGTCGGAAACGAGCATCTCGTCGTACCAGGTGCCGGATGGATTCATCTCCGGACCAAAAGCGTCGACACTCGAGATCGGTTTCAAAGCGTTGTCGCCAATCGCGACGGTGAAGAGACGGCCACGCCGCAATACGACGAGGTGATTGCCGTGCACTTTGACGATGCCGCCTTCATCGACTCCGGCGTGCTGAGTGTTGGTGACTGATTCTGCTTCCGCTTTTGCCTCCGCTGCCAGACCAACGGGACCAGCAGCATCGTTAGCTGAGAATTTTTCTACGGTCTGTTCACGCCGCGATTTCTGGGCCAATTCGCGAAAGTAGCGGACCAGCTCCTGCTCGGAGCCAAAGGCCCTCATCGTCTTTTTAACCGGAAGAAGGCTCGATGCAGAAACCGGCGGAATGCTGTCAGTGGTTACAGCCGTGCAGGCTAAAAGGCCGGAAGCCGTGATACTGGCCGTGAGCGCGATTAGGAGAAGTGTTTTCATAATGAGTGAGGAACGGCGGCGGGGAAAAAACTTGCGCCGCGGATCTGTGTGATCCGCGGCGCAGCTACGAACTTATTTATCGTCGTCGGGTGGAATTACGAGCTTCTGTCCGACCTGGATCATGTCCGGGTCCTTCAACGTGTCGCGGTTCGCGTAGAAGATCCGCATGAACTCGCCGGCATCTCCATAGAACTGCTTACTGATCTTCGAGAGATTGTCGCCGCTCTTCACTTCGTACGTCTGACCGCCGCCGCCCTGTCCGCCGCCTGCGGCTGCGCCCATCGCACGGCTCGAGTCGACGCTGATGTCGGCTGTGATGTCGTCCGCATTCGGATTCACGAGCTTGATCTGATCCCAGAACTTGTTCTTTGCCTCGTCCGAGGGGGCGATAGCGCGGATGAAGAGTTTGTTGTCCTGGATGTGCAGGTTCTGAAATTGAATGCGTTCGTTATCGGCCGTCGTGAGAACAGTCTGATACTTCTGTTTCAACTCGTTGAAGCGCTGTTGTGCGCCCTGTTGTTTCTCAGCGTCCGAGGCGCCGCGTCCGAACATCTTGTCAAAAAGTCCCATGATGATTTCCTTTCGCTTTCAATGATTAACAAGCAGGGGAAGTTGGAGGGAAGCCACAATACTAATACGTTTAGCCAGAAAGAGGCACAAAAACACAAAAAGTTTAGGAAAGAAAACGTTTGAGATTTTTTGTGCTTTTTGGGGTTACTTCAACAATTCTTCAATAAGTCGATCGACGTGGATGCGTGTTGTGTCGAGGAAGTGGATGCCGTTGTGTTCTTCGGCGCGGAGTAGCAAAGGGATCTCAGTGCCGCCGAGGATGAGCGCTTCGATGCCTTCACGCGCTTTCATCGCGTCGGCAATTTCGAGGAAACGCGCGCGTGTTTCGGGGAGGAACTTGTCTTTCAGCAGCTCGCCGAAATATTTCTCGTGGATGTAGTTCTGTTCTTCCTCGTTTGGCGTGATGAGGTTGATGCCGGTGCGCGAAAAGACTGTGGGGTAAAACGAGGCTTGCATTGTGTAACGCGTGCCGAAGAGGGCGACGCTCTTGAAGCCAAGCGATTGTGCGCGCTCACCGGTGGCTTCAACGATGCTGATTAGCGGTAGAGACACGCGCTGCTTCAGATCGTCGAAGACGATGTGAGGTGTGTTGGCAGTGAGGGCGGCGAAGTCGACACCCGCACGTTCGAGTGTCTCGAATTCTTTGACCAGTTGATCTGTGACTTTGTCGAGAGCACCGGCGCTCATCCACTCGATCATCTGCTTGAGATTAATGCTGTTGATGATGATGTGCGGCGAGGCGCCATCCGCTTTCTCGCGATACAGGTTCGTGAGCAGGCGGTAATAGTCGATCGTCGACTCAGGTCCAGTGCCACCGATGAGGCCAAGTGTTTTCATGTCTTCTTTAAGCGCCTCCCAAAAGAGAACAAGTCAGGGGAATGAACCAGTCAGGAAGAGGGGCTTGCCCCCGCTGTTAGGTGTTGAGAGCGGGAGCAAGCCCCACTTCC
>DATHTI010000045.1:0-12349 GCA_035463335.1 Pyrinomonadaceae bacterium
TGAGGCTGACATTCTTGGTGCGCAGATCATGGCCGGGGCGGGCTACGATCCGCGCGACCTCGCCAACATGTTCCGCACGATTGAGCGACAGGGTGGCGGTGGCGGTGGGTTCTTGAGCGACCACCCGAGCCCGAGCGATCGTTATGCGCGCATCAACAGGGAAGCTCAGTACCTGCGCGTTAACCCGTCAGGCTACGGCGATTCGCGAGAGTTTGCGCGTGTTCAGGAACGGCTGCGCGGTCAGGGAACTGCGCCAACGCTGGCTGAGATACAGCGCAGCGGGCAGCGTTATCCGACTGGCGAACAGACTGGTAACTATCCGAACAATGCGCCGACCGGACGTGTGTCGTATCCGTCGTCTCGCTACCAGAGCGTTTCGATCTTCAATGGCGGTGTGAACGTGAGCGTGCCGAGCAACTGGCGCCAGGTCAGTGAAGGCAATTCGGTGTGGTTTGTGCCGGAGGGAGGTTATGGCAGCTACAACGGGCAGGCCGTTTACACGCACGGCGCGAGCTTTGGTGTAGCGCAGACGAATAGCCGCAACTTGCAGAGTGGAACGCAGGAGTTGATTAACAGCTTCGCGCAGGGAAACCGCAACTTGCGCACGAGTGGCGGTTATCAACGATCTTCGCTCGATGGTCGCACTGCCCTCGTCACGACGCTGACGAACAGAAACGAAGCGACCGGGCGTCCGGAGATTATTCGACTGATCACGACGCAGTTGCGGAACGGGCAATTGTTCTACATGGTTGCCGTTGCGCCGCAGAACGAACGCGGGTTTGATACTGCTTTCAATCAGATCCTGCGCTCAGTGCAGATAAACGACTAAGTCATTAACCGCGGATTACACGGACACAAAATCCGTTTTAAGATCCGTGTAATCCGCGGTTCTTCTTCGCTTCCTGCCACAACTCTTCCAGCTCATCGATCGACGTCTGATCAAACGCCTGTCCACGTTCGTGTAACGCGTTCTCGATGTATTCGAACCGCTGCCTGAACTTTCGATTCGTCAACTTCAACGCGGCTTCGGGTTCGACCTGCATGTGTCGCGCGATGTTCGTTGCCGCAAACAACAGGTCGCCCATCTCCTCGCGCACGCGCGCATGATTAGCCTCGTCTTTCAACGCCACGTGATCTCTAATCGCCGCACGCAGCTCGTCAATCTCTTCCTGTAACTTATCGAAGATGTCGTCGACAGATTTCCAGTCGAAACCAACGCGAGCTGCTTTCGTTGATAATTGATGTGCTTCCATCAACGCGGGAGCTTTCGAAGAGACGCCTGTCAATAACGACGTGTTGATGTTTTCAGTTTTACCCGAAGCGCGTCGCTCCTCGGCTTTCATTGTTTCCCAGTTGAGCAACACTGTGGCGGCGTCGTTCGCTTCAACGTCACCAAACACGTGTGGATGGCGACGCACCATTTTGTCGTGAATAGCGGTCGTGACGTCGTCGATCGTGAACTCGTCGCGCTCCTTCGCGACCTGTGCGTAGAAGACGATCTGAAACAACAAATCACCAAGCTCGTCACACAATTCGCGCGGCCGGCCCTCGCGAGCGTCCTCGACTGCTTCGAACGCCTCGTAAGCCTCCTCGAGCAGCATTGGCGCGAGCGTGGCGTACGTTTGCTCGCGATCCCATGGGCAGCCGTTTGGCGAGCGTAGTCGCTCCATAAGTGCCACTAAATCGTCAAATGTTGCAGGCATAACGTAAGTCTAACACCGCATGCGTGGTTAGCGCCTTTGTGGTTTAATAATGACCATGCAAGAAGAACAACCGACTTTCAAAGTTACTGACCGAAGACTGTTTAATCCGGATGGCAGCCCACGAGATCTGCCTCCTGAAGAGAAGCCGGAACCGCAGCCAGCAGCAGTTGCGCCGGAAACGGCAGCCGCCGCGCCAACTACCGCGGGCTCCGAAGCACAAGCGACTCCGGCACCGGAAGTCTCAGCCAGCGCTGCGCCGGAATCCCCGGCAGCCGAGGAGGAGTTCACCGAAGAAGACCTCGCAGACGCACGCGATCCGGCGAGTTTTGTGAGCTTTCTGATGTCTATTGCCTCGAACGCGGCTTCTGCACTCGGCATGATGGAGCACCCGGTGACGCACCAGCGCGACGTCGATGTTGAGCTGGGCAAGCACTGGATCGACGTTCTCGGTATGCTGCAGAAGAAGACCGACGGAAACCTGACGCCGCAGGAGAAGCGAATGCTCGAAGGGCTGCTCGGTGATCTGCGAATGCAGTACGTTTCACTCGTCAACTCGCCGCAGCAAGGGCGAAGATTTACCGGTAGCGATATCACTGGGGGGAGATGAAGCTTACCTTTTTAGGTACGGGAACCTCCACCGGTGTGCCGTCAATCGGTTGTGAATGTGAGACCTGCATCTCAGACGATCCTCGCGACAAGCGCCTGAGAGTTTCAATCATCATCGAACATGCCGGGCGTACCGTGCTGGTCGATACGTCTGCCGACTTTCGGCAACAGGCGCTGCGCTTCGGACTGAAACATCTCGACGCGGTCCTGATCACTCACTGTCACGCCGATCACGTTTTCGGACTTGATGATATTCGCCCGCTCAACTTTCGCTTCGGCGCGCTGAGTGTCTTTGCGAATGAGCGCGCGTGGGTCGATATCAAGCGAATCTTCAAGTACATCTTTGAGCCTTCGCATTTCGGTGGCGGTCTGCCGGAAGTGATTCCCAACATCGTGACGCCGGGCGCGAGGTTCTGCATTGGAAACGAGCTTGAGATCACGCCGCTCGAGGTGATTCACGGTCGTTTGCCGGTGATGGCTTATCGTTTCAACGATTTTGCATACCTGACAGATCTTAGTGAGATTCCGCCCGCGACGATTGACGGATTGCAGGGCCTAGATGTTCTTGTGCTGGATTGTTTGCGCTTCAAAGAACATCCGACACATTTGTGGGTCGATAAAGCACTCGACTACGTGGACCAGCTAAAGCCGCGCAGAACTTTCTTTACTCATATTGCTCACGACATCAAGCACGCACGTGATTCAGCGCGCCTGCCGCCGGGCGTCGAGTTTGCTTACGACGGATTAGTAGTCGAGTGACTTAGCCCGCGATAGCAGGGGGAAAGCACAAAACCCCTGCGGGCTTTCTTCGCCCGCGATAGCGGGCGTAAGCATAAAGCCTGGGGCGCGAGCCCCAGGATTAGAGACGAGATAATAATTCGGAGCCCGTGAAACGGGCGACAGTCGAAACGTTTCACGCTGGCGCCCGCTATCGCGGGCTTCATCGGGGAAAATGGATCCGCTAACCTGGGGCTCGCGCCCCAGGCTTTATGCTTACGCCCGCTATCGCGGGCTAAGAAAGGATCGCTATCGCGGTCTAAAGAAGATCCGATATAGCGGTTAAGAAAGGATCCGCTATCGCGCTTCAGAAGGCACACTATGCGTCTCTTTCACGGAACCGACAACGCCGAGATTCAACGACCGACCGTGCTTACGCTCGGTGTGTTTGATGGGCTGCATCTCGGGCACCAGTTGATTATGCGCACGGTGGTTGAGCGCGCGCGTGCCGCGGGCGCTGTGCCGACTGTGATCACATTCGATCCGCATCCGCGCGCCGTGTTGCATCCTGAGTCAGCGCCGCCGCTGCTGCAAACGTTCGATCAGAAGATCGAAGCGTTGGGCGTTCTCGGTATCGAACAGACGATCGTGGTCCGCTTCACGGAAGAGTTTTCAACAATACGCGCGGAAGATTTTCTCAGCGATGTGGTTATCGATCGGTTGCATACGAAAGAGGTCTATCTCGGCAAAGGCTTCGCGTTTGGCCATAATCGTGAGGGCAATATCGAGCTGCTCAAACGTATGGGCGACGAGCTTGGGTTTGTAGCGGGCGAAGTGCCGGAGGTGAAGCTGCGCGGCTGTCGCGTGAGCTCGAGCAAAATTCGCCAGCTACTGGCTGCCGGCCAGGTGAACCTTGCGCGACGCATGTTGGGCCGTCCCTACGGCGTTGAAGGCCGCGTTGAAAGAGGTGCGGAGCGCGGGCACGAGCTGGGCTTTCCGACGGCCAACCTCCACCCACACAACCGCGTCATACCCCGGAATGGCGTTTACGTTACAGGCACGCTGATTGATGGACAATGGCGGCGTAGCGTGACGAATGTGGGACTGAGACCGACGTTTGCGGACGCCACGGAACCTTCGGTTGAGACCTACGTAATGAACTGGGACGGCGACCTTTACGGCGATGTTGTGCGTGTTCGGTTTCTGTATCGCCTTCGTGATGAGCGGAAGTTTAGCTCGGTCGAACAGTTGAAAACGCAGATTATGCTCGATGTGGATCGTGCAAACAGTTATTTTGAGCGGGCGGGCACGAAGCACATGCTGGCAGTGATATAAAACGCAATCGTAATGAATAACCAGGCATTAGTTAGAACAAATCATTCGAATGGAAACGGCCTTGCGGTGGTCCCGCAGCCTGCGCCGAAGCAGGCGACACAGGTTCCACCGCTAACCGAGGCAATGGTCGACGAGATCCTTGCTGGACGCGACTTGCGCGGCTGGCTGCGCGCAGCGCAAGTGGCGCGCGTGCTCGGACTGTTTTCACTCTACATCTTCCTCGACACTTACGACATCCGCGCAGACTTCAACAATCGTGCTGTCTCAAGGCAACAAGAACGGGCGCGTGGCCTCGGCCGCAAGGCGAGACTCAAAGCGTGGGCCAGAGCACAACTCTACATGGCGTTTGATCGGTTCGTGCGTGCGTTGCGCTACTTCGTATTTCGTGGTGCTGAGGGTTCAGCGAAGAAACAAGCCCGGCTCGAGAAGCAGGCGGTGTGGCTGCGTGAGTCGTTAATCGATCTTGGTCCAACTTTCATAAAGATCGGCCAGGCGCTCGGAACGCGTGCCGATCTGTTGCCACTCGAGTATGTGAAAGAGCTGGCGAAATTGCAGGACCAGGTGCCGGCGTTTCCGACTTCAGAAGCTTTCGCGATCATTGAAGCGGAGCTGGGTCAAACTCTGCACGAGTCGTATAAAGAAATTGACGCCGAGCCGATCGCTGCTGCGTCGCTCGGACAGGTCTATCGCGCGCGACTACACACAGGTCAGGAAGTTGCGGTCAAAGTCCAAAGGCCGAACCTCCAGTCGCTCATCTCTTTCGACGTAGCAATTCTCTTTCGACTCGTAAAGCTGACGAATCGCTTCTTTCCGAAAGCGAATGAGAACGCTGATTGGGAAGGAATGCTGCGCGAGTTTCACGCCACGATCTTCGAAGAGATGGATTACGTCAGGGAAGGGCGTAACGCGGATCGCTTCCGTTACAACTTCCGCACGTGGCGCGCGATTCGAGTGCCGAAGATTTACTGGACGCACACGAACACGCGAGTGCTCACGCTCGATTTTATTCGCGGTACGAAAGTGATCGACCTCGAAGGTCTCCGCGCAAATCGCATCTCGCCGGTCAAGGTCAACCGGATGCTGATTCGCACGTATCTCAAGCAGCTACTCGAAGACGGCTTCTTCCACGCGGATCCGCACCCGGGAAATCTGCTCGTGATGGACAGCGGCCATCTTGCGTTCTTCGATTTCGGAATGGTGGGTCGCATCACTCCGGCGCTACAGGCGCAGATGATTGATGCGTTCTTTCACGTTGTCGGGCGTGACGTGAAGGGGCTCGGACAGGACATCATCAATCTGAACTTTCTGAAGCCGGGAGTCGATCCGGAAACTGTACGCCCGGTGGTGGAGAGTCTGTTCACACACTATCTCAACTTGAAGCTTGGCGATGTGAACTTCAAGGAGCTGACGTACGATCTCGCTGAGGTGATTTACGAGTATCCATTCCGGCTGCCGTCAAACTTCACTTATGTGATGCGCGCGTTGATGACGCTCGAGGGCATCGGTGTTGTCACCGATCCGGGGTTCAGCTTCTTCGAGACTGCGAAACCGTTTGCGAAGGAGTTCATGCTGCGACGTGAGGGACGTGCGTTCCGCAAGATGATCTTCGACAAGCTAACGGGCCGCGAGAATGGCGACAGCCAGATCGCGTGGTCGCGAGTCTGGAAGCTCACGAAGATGGCCGCGCAGATGTATTTCGATCGAAAAATCTAACGCTGAAGGCGTTCGCTAATTTTAGCCAGGGTTGAAAGCGCAGCGACAAGCCTGGGAACGCAAGTAGAAAGATCAAACCCTGAAAGGGTTCCGCAATTGCCGAACCCTTTCAGGGTTTATTGTTACTATCAACTTGTTAACCCAGGGTTGTCGCTGCGCTTCCAACCCTGGGCTGAAATTAGCTAACGCCTTCGGCGTTATTTCTTATCAAGCTGACCTCGCAGAGCGCCGTTCGGAAACTCTGCGTTGTGGACATTCACGTAGTAGTTTCCCGGGTTCTTGATGATGTCCATGATCTTTTCCTGATCGAGCGGCGCGCATTCCTTCGATGAGCCGTTAGCCGGCGGCGTGAGCGTAACGACGGGCGGTCCCGATTTATCGACGGCCCCGGAATGAATGTGGGCGGCATTCGCCGGCGCGATCTTGTCGACCGTCAACTCGTAACAGACCTGGTTTTTCCCCGGATTAAGTGTGATTTTGGCTGTGCCAGTTCCGTCAGGATCGCCGGGGCCAGGCACTTCGGCCGCGCCAGTCAACGTAATGGTAATTGGCCGGCCACCGGGGCTATCCTGTGCCGATAACACGAAGCTGATTCCCGCCACAAAGAGAATTAACGCAATCACCCCCAATGATTGTCTCATTGCACCCTCCTGTTTGGCGTTTGGACTGTTGAACTGAAAGACTTGCGAAATGCGGGTGTGAAATTACGTGAGTTAGACCAAGAAGGCGTGGAGAATCTGTAGCTTTTCTGTGGCGACGGAACGGCAGCCCTCGTGGCCGCTCGTGAATTCAACTCGAGGTAGTGGATGGTTGGGGTGGGGCGTTTGTGGACTCAAGCTCACGGGTCGCGCGGGAAAGCGTCTCTTTTAGAACAAAGCCTGCGCTCGAAGTACGAGTGTGTGACGACAGCACCCAGTACTCACTGTTGAATAACGACTGAAGCTCGCGCGCGGAAAGATCCGACAGGCTACCGTCTCGCCAGGAAAGCAGCACGAGCTCGATGGCCCTGCTGTAATTCCTCGCATCGTCAGAAAGCGCTGTTGCATGCAGCAGGTTTGCTGTTGAAGTTCGATTGGGCGATTCCTGAAATGCTTTGATCGCCGCGATGGCGCGCTGAAAAGTCTCCGCGTTTACTTCGGGGCCGTTAACTGAAAGTTGATTATCGGTCCGGGATCTAAGCCAGAAGTAGATGGCGATGGCCAGTAAACCTAAAACAAAAACCGAAGTAAAAAGAAAGGTAACCATTAAGAATGAGTAGTAGCCACAAAAAGGCACAAAACGGTCTCTTGTGCTTTGTGGGTTATCTGGAGCTCAAGGCATTGAAGAACAAGGGATACGTAGCGAGCGATTGAGCGCGATATTGGGGTCGAAAGCCAAACAGGATCACACGTCCTTTTCCCATTGTGACTTCCACCAGCGCTGCCTTGCCTTTGATCAAGTCGCCACCCAGTAACCAGCCGGAGAGCAGCGGATCTTTATCCGCCGAGTACGATGCGATCACGCGGACATTCGACGCCGGCACTGACGCACTCGGATCGTTTGTCACTTCAAACACCGGCGAGTCTTCGGCCCATGCAATCGTCTCTTTCGGCATTCCACTCGCAATCGGATGTGACGTGTCGAGCTCGATGCGCAGGATCGATCCCGGCACGTAGAAATCCGTCCGCGGTAATCCCGCGACAACATTGCGCAAAGGGAGCTTGAACTGTTCGATCGCGAAATTCGACGCGCGGTTCAAAAAGACCAACGTGCCGCCAGTCTCCACGAAGTCGCGCAACGTCTTAACTCCTTCGGCTCCGAGGCCGCCTGTTAATTCAGGTGGCATCGCGCCGCTGCGATAACCTTCGAGCAACGTACGTGCCGACTGATCCGGAATAAGAAGCGTGTAGTACTTTCCAGTGACACCAGGCGATGGCTTATAAACTGTCACCCCTGCCCGTAGTTCTTTGTCAGTTAAGACTCCATACGAGATCTTCGTCGTATCGAAGATCCATCTGGTCCAACCTTCGTCGTAAGCCGGAACGGCGGAGCGATACATTGCGAACAGATCAATACGCGGGATAGGCCGCGGCGCCTCAGTCAAAACATTCGAGACCGGTTCTGTAGTTCGCACCGCGCGGTATGGTGCTTTAACGGCGTGCACCGCAACACCCATCAACAACGGTAACGTGTGCGCTGTCACGTCATAGGGTGGGATCGGATGCCCTTCAGCGTCTCTCAGATTTGGATAACGTTGAACTTCCAGCAGCGCTTTCGCGAAGCCGCCGTAAGGCTGGTCCATCCTGATCAGTTGTGTATCGGTTGGCAGAGTGAGTTTACCGGCTTTGAAAACTGTTCCTTCTTTTGCGGCAGAGACTTCGACACCGCCTCGTTTCAGAATACTCAACAGCGCCTCGGACCTGGGCGACGGCTCTACCAAAAATCCGAAAAGCTCCCCGGCCCTGCGCGGCCGCACTGCTTCTTTACCTATTGCATAGAAACGTCGCAGCCACTGCTCGCGATTCGTGGCGGCATGGTCCAACAACAGAAACGCTGCTGTCGTCATGTATTTTGTGATGTCGCTCAAGTGCCACTCACCGCCGCGCCATACTGGTCCAAACTTCGGCGACTCCTTCTGCGGATCGTAGCCTTCACGCGCACGAAGCTCTTCAAACTTCAACGTGAGGGGCGACGCGATTCGAGCCGATGCGGTTTCAGACAACATGCGCACGCCCGCGTGGTAGTGCGAATACGCGCGCGCGGGAGTCCACGCGTCATACGTCGAATTCGTGGTGATGCCTTCGAAGCCTTTGGCGCGCATCTCTGCGGCCATCCAGGTGCCGAGCTCCGTGTAGCCCTGCACGATGGCCTTTGGCACGTTTGGCTCGACCGGCGGCATGTAAGGCGGCAGGAACAGGCGCGAACCCAACGCGCTTTGCTGGTGAATGTCGTGGACTATCTGCGGGTGCCAGACGTTGTGAATCTTGTCGACGGTGAGCTGTGTTTCAACCTGTGTGAAAGCATACCAGTCGCGGTTGTTATCGTGACCGGTGTACTTGTGATAGAGCTCGGGTGGATCAGTGCCTTCGAACGGAGTGCCGAGTGTTTTGTCGTACCAGTTCTTGACGATGTCAACGCCGTCAGGATTCAGCGACGGCACGAGCAGGACGATCGTGTTGTCCAGTATTTTTTGGATGTTCGGCTCGGTTGACGAAGCAAGCTGGTGCGCGATCAACGTACTCGAAAGGTACGAGCCCACTTCGGTCGAGTGGATTCCGCAAGTGATCAGGACGACGGTCTTGCCCTTTTTAATCAACTCCGCCGCCTTTCGATCGCGTGTGGCGAGTGGGCCCAGCTTACGCGGATCGGCGAGCTGGTCCTGGACCTTTCTGAGCTCTTCCAGGCGCGTGAGATTTGCGGGTGAGCTGATGGTGGCCATCACAAAAGGCTTGCCCATCGTCGTGTCGCCCAACGTCTCAAAGACGACCCGGTCGGAGGCGCCATCGAGCTGCCGGAAATAATCGACCACCTGATCCCACGAAGCCAGTTTGCGATCCTCACCCGGCGCGAAGCCGAGGACTTCCGCGGGCGTTGGGATCTTTTTCTGACTTTTGACGGACGGTGTAAACGCTACCAGTAAAAAAAGCAGGAGTGTAACGACTCTTATAGGCATCGGTTTTCCAGTTGCGACGATTCTAAAATCAGTCAGAATATCCGTGCTTGCCCCGTTAAAGGTCTCCACAGATACACGGATTCAGGCCGATTTGCAGTGTATCGAATGATCGACACGAGCGCTAAGGTTCGTGTAAAGTAACGGCGTTTTTCAAACCCCTGCGCACTCCCCGTTTTACAAAACTTGTTGGAGGTCAATTAGGATGTCCAGTGAAAGCATCCCTGCAAACGAGTACCCAGACCGGGTCGGCTTCAAGCCCGATAATCCTTATTTGACGGCTTTTCGGCCCTACATTCCGGCGGGCGTCAGGATACGTGAGCTGACGATATTGCCGCTGGTTGTGGGAACGGTGCTCGGCATCATCTTTGGTGCGTCCTCGCTTTATCTCGTGCTCAAGGTTGGTCTAACGGTCAGTGCGTCAATTCCGGTGGCGGTCATCTCCATCACGCTTTTCCGGGTATTATCAAAAATCGGTTTACGCGACGCCACCATCCTCGAAAACAACATTGTCCAGACAGCAGGTTCAGCCGGAGAGTCGATCGCCTTCGGTATCGGCGTCACGATGCCGGCGATACTGATCCTCGGATTCGATATCGAGTTATCACGCGTGATGCTGGTCGCGGTGCTCGGTGGTCTACTCGGCATCCTGATGATGATTCCGCTGCGCCGCGCGCTCATCGTCGCTCAACACGGATATCTCAAATATCCCGAAGGCACTGCGTGCGCCGAAGTGCTGAAAGCCGGCGCCTCTGAAGAGTCCCGTGCGGCCGCGCGCGAGGGATCGAGAGATACCAGTGTCGTCGATCGAGCCGCCACTGGAGGCAAGACGATCATCACCGGTTTCGGTATCGGTTTTCTTTACGCGGGTATCGGTCAGATCTTTAAAACGTGGAAAGAGTATCCGACCAAAGTCTTCGGCAGACCGTTCGAAGGCGGCTCGGTTTCACTCGAAAACAATCCCGCGCTGCTGGGCGTCGGTTACATCATCGGACCACGCATCGCTTCGATCATGGTCGCGGGCGGCGTGCTCGCATATCTCGTTTTGATACCAGCGATCAAGTACTTCGGCGGCGGCTGGATGACGCCGCTCGCTCCAGAAACAACAAAAATGATCAGGGATATGTCGATCAGCGAGATTCAAAGGGGTTATATCCTTTACATTGGCGCTGGCGCAGTGGCAGCGGGTGGCATCATCAGTCTCTTCCGCTCGCTTCCCGTGATCTGGAGCGGTCTAAAAGGCGGACTTGCTGACCTGCGCAGATCGGGTACGGGTTCTGACATGGGGCCGCGTACGGACCAGGATCTTTCGATGAAGTTTGTGTTGGGCGGAATCATCGCTTTGATCATCGTGATCATGCTCGTTCCGCAACTCAATCTTCGCTTCAACCTCCTCGGCGCGATCCTGATCATCGCGTTTGGATTTTTGTTCGTAACGGTTTCGTCTCGACTCACGGGTGAAGTCGGATCGTCGTCGAATCCGATCTCGGGAATGACGGTCGCGACACTCCTGTTGACCTGTTTGGTGTTTCTGATTATCGGTTGGACTGCGCCGCCGTACTTCGTGACCGCGCTTTCAATCGGCGGCATCGTTTGTATCGCGGCTTCAAACGGCGGCACCACCTCGCAGGACTTGAAGACCGGATTCCTCGTGGGTGCGACGCCGAAGTACCAGCAGATCGCGATCCTCGTCGGCGCTTTAGTCTCCGCGCTCGCGCTCGGGCCGATCCTGCTCGCGATGAATCAATCGGGCAGTGTCTACGTGCCAGTGGCGCAGACCCAGGACTTCCGTTTTCCGGCTGATTTCAGGTTTACTCCTGATCAATTCGTGATGAGCGGAGATCAGCCGAAGAAGGAACGATTGCAGGGTGCACAGGCGAGTTCTGACACGGCTGAATATAACATCGTGCACAAGACGAACACCGAGCACGGTCCGGCCGGACGGTACCTCGTCAACGATCAGGGCGTGCCGGTCTACCTCGCAGATCCAGGCATCAACGGCGTCTACGACAAAGTGCCGGGCACGAACCAGACAGTCGCGAAGTTCACCGCGCCCAAGGCGACGTTGATGTCATACATCATCAAGGGAATTTTGAGTCGCGAGCTTCCGTGGGGGCTCGTCTTGCTCGGAGTGATGATCACGGTCGTGCTGGAGTTGAGCGGTGTGCCGTCGCTCGCTTTCGCGGTCGGTGTTTACCTGCCGATTTCAACTTCAGCGCCGATCTTCATCGGCGGTGTTGTGCGTTGGCTCGTCGACAAGTACCTGCGGAAGAGGCCCGAGAACAGGAAACTCACCGAAGAAGAGATGGCCGCAGAGACTGACAAGAGTCCGGGCGTGCTGCTCGCTTCCGGTTACATTGCCGGTGCGACGCTCGCGGGCGTCATGTACGCTTTCATGAATTTAAGCGAGGGCATGGCGACTCGACTAAAGGGCTTCGAGGAGTGGTCGGCGCATCACAATCCGTTCTTCGAAGGACCGAATTCAAACGTGCTCGGCTTGATCCCGTTCCTGCTGATCACGATTCTGCTCTATTTCGTCGGGCGAGAATTGGTCTTGAAGCCAAGGCCCATCGTTCGTCGAGAAGAATGAACGCATAATCGCCAATTGTAGGGGCGGGCCACCGGG
>DATHTI010000046.1:0-5355 GCA_035463335.1 Pyrinomonadaceae bacterium
ACAAGCGGGGGCAAGCCCCTCTTCCTGACTTGTTCACCTCAACCTCGTCTTATTCACTGTTTCTGGCTCGCCCGCTCCACGATCCGCAGCAAAGTCCTGACAGCAATCCCCGTCGGGCCCTTCGACCGGTACGGCTTCGCCTCGTCGCCCCAGGCCGTCCCGGCTATGTCGAGATGCGCCCACGCAATCCCATCTGCAAATTCTTTTAGAAACGCCGCAGCCGTAATTGTTCCAGCCTTTCGTCCACCTACGTTCTTGATATCAGCAATGTCCGACTTGATTTGTTTCGAATACTCCTTATCGAGCGGCAACTGCCAGTACTTCTCCCCTACTTCCCTGCCCGCCGAAATGATCTCGTCGATCAGCGACTGATCCGTTCCCAGCACCGCCGCATTCACATCGCCGAGCGCGATCGAAACGGCGCCGGTTAGTGTCGCCATATCGATAACTTTCGTCGCGCCGAGCTTCTTCGCATAGGCAATCGCGTCAGCAAGAATCAGCCGGCCCTCGGCGTCTGTGTTGATAATCTCGATCGTTTTGCCGGTCATCGCCTTCACCACGTCGCCCGGCTTCGTCGCCTTACCCGACGGCAAGTTTTCCGTACATGGCGCGACTCCCAGAACCGGAATCGGCGGCTTCAGTTGCGCGATCGCACGCATCGCACCCATCACCGTCGCACCACCGGTCATGTCATACTTCATCAACTCCATGTTCTCGCCGGGCTTGAGGGAAATACCGCCCGAGTCGAACGTCACGCCTTTGCCGACAAACGCAAGCAATTCTTTGTTATCAGCGGGAGGCGTTGACGGCGTGTACTTCAGAATGATCAGCTTGGCAGGCTGGTCTGAGCCGCGTGCGACGCTCAACAACGATCCCATGCCTTCCTGTTCCATTCGTGCTTCGTCCAGCACGTCAACACTCAAACCAAACTCGTTCGCAATCTCGCGAGCGCGTTCGGCCATGTCTGTCGGCGTCATGTAAGCGCCTGGCTCGTTCGCCATATCGCGAGTGAAGTTCACTGACTCACCAACTATCCGTCCCACGTTGACGCCGCGTTGCAGCGCGTCCTCTTCCGCACCTTCGATCGTCACCACAAAACGATCGATCGTCTTGTCCTCTTTATCGACAGTCCGGTACTTGTCTGGATCGAAGAGCGCAATGTAGGCACCTTCGACAGCCGTCGCCGTTGATTCGAAGGCATCACCCGTCGCCCGCGGCAGCACAGCGATCGTCTTCGCCTTCTTGCTGCGCAACGAACGCACGGCAGTTCCCGCCATCTGCGAAACCTGTGCATTTTTGTAGTCACTCGCTTCGCCTACACCTACGAGAAGCAGGCGACGTGCTTTCAATTTGTTGTTTCCGACGAGATGGAAATAAGCGGTCTCTCCTTCTTTACCGCTGAACTCGTCGGCATCGAGTGCGGAGCGGACGAGTCCGCCAGATAGCTCATCGAGCTTCTTGAGAAAACCGTCATCGGCTTTCTCGTTTTTAAAAACGGCGACTGCTAAAGCTTGCACATCAAGCTCTTCAATTGGGCCCCGGCTGGCTTCAACTTGCATGGTGAGTAGGTTCTCCTGGGTGTTGGAAGTTAGTGCTGCAGTTTAGAGTTCAAGCTTTAGCTTGTGTTCCAACCAGCAACCTAAAGGTTGAACTCTGAACTTAAACTGGTTAACGATTACGTTCTTTCAACTGGGCTCGCGTTTCTCTTTCCACCGTTCGCTTCAGTTCGGCCTCTCTCTTGTCGTACAACTTCTTACCGCGCGCAATCCCCACTTCGACTTTTATGCGACCGTTTTTTAAGTAGAGCTGCGTGGGGACGAGAGTCATTCCCTGTTTGGCTGTGGCTTCGTCCAGTCGGGATATTTCACGTTTGTGAAGCAGCAGCTTGCGAGTCCGCAGTGGATCGTGGTTCTCGCGATTGCCATGAGAATACGGCGAAATGTGTGCATTGAACAACCACGCCTCACCCTCGCGCACTGAAATATAAGCTTCTTTCAGTTGCACGCGACCAGCCATCGCACTCTTGACCTCAGTGCCTGTCAACACGAGACCCGCTTCGTATTTATCCGAAATATGGTAATTGTGAAAGGCCGCACGATTGGCTGCCAGTACTTTTTCTTCTTTTGCCATGCAGGCTAAGAGCTACTGTCCCACGTTCTTCAGATCGAGCACGTCGTGACGTGTGATGATGCCGACGATGCGCCCGTACTCTTCTACGAGTACTGCCGCGCTCGTTTGTAAACGTCGCGCCACTTCCGAAGAGCTTGCGTCGACGTCAACTGCCGGAAAACTCACCTCCATCACTTCACTCACGGGCGAATTCAGCAGGTCTCTGTTCCGCACCACTTTCGCCAGCACTCGATTCTCGCGCAACGATCCGACTGCACGTCCTTCTTCCAAAACCGGCATCTGCGTGACACCGAGGTCGTCCATCTTCTCGAGCGCTTCGGCGACGGTGTTGGCCGGCGTCACCGCTACCAATGTCTTCGGCGCCTGCGGCTTCTTCGTACCGCTGATCAGACCGGCAGTGATCTTCTGCGGCTCCAGCAAGCGCTTCTCTTTGAGCCACTCATCCGAATGATGCTTCGTCAAGTAATGCTCGCCGGTATCGCAAACAATGAAAACGACGATCGCATTCTCATCAAGATCGCTCGCCACACGCAAAGCAGCGGCCAGATTTGTTCCGGTGGAGCCACCGCAGAAGATTCCCTCCATTCGACCAAGCATGCGCGACATCTCAAATGATTCACGGTCAGTGACGTTAACCACTTCGTCGACATACTTGATGTGTACGTTTGCGGGAACGATTTCCTGTCCGATCCCTTCCACGAGATACGGTGTCGCCTCAACGATCTTTCCCGTCTCTTTGTAAGTCTTGAAAATGGAGCCGTACGGATCCGCACCAATAATCCTGATGCTCGGGTTCTTTTCCTTCAGATACCGGCCAGTGCCCGAAATCGTGCCGCCGGTTCCGAGTCCAGCGACGAAGTGCGTGATCTTGCCTTCTGTCTGTCGCCACAATTCAGGCCCCGTTGTTCGATAATGCGCGTCGGGGTTCGCGGCATTCGAATACTGATCCGGGTAGAACGAATTTGGAGTTTCAGAAGCGATGCGTTTAGCTGTGGAAACGTAGTGATCGGGAGTGCCGGGTTTCGCGGAAACTGGCGTAATCACGACATCGGCGCCAAGGGCTTTCAAGTAGCGCGATTTCTCGACGGAAGCCTTGTCAGTCATCACAAAGATGCATTTGTAACCTTTGACAGCGGCCGCCATCGCCAAACCGATTCCGGTGTTTCCCGAGGTTGCTTCGACGACCGTACCGCCGGGTTTCAGAATTCCTTCGCGTTCAGCGGCTTCAATCATGGCGACGCCAATCCGATCTTTTACCGAGTAGCCCGGATTCAGGTTCTCCATTTTCGCAAAGACCTGGGCTTTGACGTTTCGCGAGAGCTGGTTGAGTTTCACGAGAGGCGTATTCCCGATCAAGCCGAGAATGTTTTCCTGGAATTCCATTAGAGTCTCCGACAAGCTTGATAAGTGCGGACCTATCTATATAACAGAAGCCACAAAGAGGCACAAAAGGACAGAAGACTTCTGTGCTTTTTGTGCCTCTTTGCGGCTTTAAACTGTTAGGACCCGGACGCGCTCTCCCCTTCGCATCCGGGCCCTGACAAGGCCACTCATCTTTCAATGTGTGACCGAACCGTTAACTGACAGGCTTAGTAGCGTCTGTTGTAGCGGCGCCTGTCTTTATCTCGAATCCCGTAGGTGTAGGCCGCTGCTCCGCCTCCACCGATAATCGCGCCAAGGATTGCACCCTTCTTACCACCCACCGCTGCGCCAACTACTGCGCCCGCGCCTGCTCCGATACCGGTGGTCAGTTTGTCGCGATGCTTATCCCAGAATGATCGATCCCGATCCCAGCTATGACGACGTCCGCTGTCATACCTATTCTGGTTAACTCGTTGCTCGTAGCGTCGCGAGCTGTCGTACCTGCTGCGATATCGTGTTTGCGCTGACGCAGGCAGCGACGTAAATGTCAAAACCAACAAACAGAAGATTGCGATTAACCCCTTTTTCATTTCCTGACTGACCCCTTTTCAATACTTCTCTTTCGGTCGCTTTCCTTTTGGCAAGGTGTGTGCCAATGAGTGGTTACTCGAATAACGCCGATTTTTTGCAGTTTTATCGACAGCAAGCTAAATTGCTTTCGTTGTGCGTTAACCATTCCGTGCGGATTGTGTGAGGTGAGTTAACCTTTTGGGGTAATCTGCCTACAAAATTTTCTGCTTAGATCAACAATGAAAATTCTCGTACTCGATAATCGACAAATCAGAGACCTGCTGCCGATGACGGAGTGCATCGAGCTGATGGCTAATGCGCTCGCCGCACTCGCACGTGGTGAGGTGTATCAACCGTTGCGCACGATAATTCGTCCACCCGAAGCGCGTGGGCTGCTCGGCCTGATGCCGGCATATCGCGCGGGCGAACAGGGCGCGTTCGGACTCAAAGCCATCTGCGTCTTTCCGGAGAATCCGGCAAAAGGCAAAGATGCGCACCAGGGCGCCGTGATGTTGTTTAGCCGCGAAACCGGTGAGCTACTCGCGCTAATGAATGCCTCGGAAATTACAGCGATTAGAACGGCGGCCGTTTCCGCAGTGGCAACGCGTTTACTTGCGCGCGACGATGCGCAGCAACTCGCGATCATCGGTGCAGGCGTTCAGGCGCGAACACATCTGACGTCGCTCGCCGCTGTACGCTCGATCAAACATGCACGCGTGGCATGTCGAAACGTCGAGCATGCACAACAGCTCGCACATGAGATGCAGCCGGAATTTTCGTTTGCGATCGAGCCGGTGCGAACTAACGAAGAAGCGGTGCGAGGCGCGGATCTGATCGTGACGGCGACATCGTCACTCGAGCCAGTAATCAATAAAGACTGGATATCACCCGGCGCACACGTAAACGCGATCGGAACGCACTCGCCCAACTCGCGCGAGATCGACAGCGCGACGATGGCAGCCGCGCGAATCTTCGTCGATCGACGTGAATCAGCGTTGAATGAATCGGGCGATTATCTGCTGGCAGCAAAGGAAGGATTACTCACTCCCGAAAGCATCGTTGGCGAAGTCGGAGAGCTCTTGACTGGAACAAAGCCTGGCCGGACATCAAACACCGAGATCACAGTCTTCAAATCCCTCGGCCTCGCAATCGAAGACGTCGTCAGCGCAAACTATATTTTCAACAAAGCTCAAGACCAGAACGCCGGCACCTGGCTAAATTTCTAGATGGGGTCGGCAGGGGTGGCCACGGAGGGCCACCCCTACAGTTACTTCGTCGAGATCAAAAGCAATG
>DATHTI010000047.1:0-5338 GCA_035463335.1 Pyrinomonadaceae bacterium
ACTTTTTATCGCGATTTGCTGGCGAGAATCCAAACGCAGCCCGGGATCGAGCAGGCGACGCTCGTGCGGTTCCCGCAAATGGGCGGCTCCTTCGCGCAGTTTCAGGTTTTCACTGAAGGTAGTGAACCGAGCAGCGAAGGTATGAGCACCGGCTTCAATGTAGTAGGCCCAAACTATTTTAGAACGATGGGAACTACTTTGCTTCGCGGTCGTGAGTTTACGGAGGCCGATCGCGAAGGTGCGCCGGGGACGGCAGTCATAAACGAGACTCTTGCCGCAAGACTTTGGGCGAATGAAGACGCACTCGGCAAGCGCGTCAGCATCACTGGACCAGAAGGGCCGTTTCTCGAGGTAGTCGGCGTCGCGCGCGACAGCAAGTACGGGACGCTGGGTGAGGTGGCACGCCCTTACGTCTACCTGCCGCTTCAGCAATCCTACGATCCAAAGATGACTCTCGTCGTACGCACGACTGGCGAGCCAAAAGCTATCACGCCGATCGTGCGTGAACAGATACGCGCGCTGAATGCAAACCTTCCGATCGCAGGCGTGCAGACATTACGTGAACAGTTAGAGCTCACGCTGCTTCCATCGCGAATTGCAGCATGGACTCTCGGTGGTTTTGGCGCCCTTGCGCTGCTGCTGGCAGGAATCGGGATCTACGGTGTCGTTTCTTTTGGCGCGGCGCAACGCACACGCGAGATCGGAGTGCGAATGGCGCTGGGTGCGAAAGAGAAAGACGTACTTGGACTCGTGCTCTGGGATGGGTTGATTGTAATCGGCGCGGGGCTCGCGATCGGTTTGTTGCTCGCTGCGGCAGCAACGCGAGTGATCAGCGCGTTTCTGTACGGCGTAGGAGCGACTGACCTGTTGACATTTGTGGCAGTGCCGCTGCTGCTCGGGGCTGTCGCTCTTGTTGCTTCTTACATTCCCGCGAGGCGGGCAGTGAAGGTGGATCCACTCGTGGCGCTGCGCTACGAGTAAAGCCTTAACCACGGATAAAAAGAACGGATTTAAGAAGATGAATACTCTTTTACAGGATGTTCGATACGGGTTCCGGATGTTGCTCAAGCAAAAGGGGCTCACGGCTGTCGCGTTGCTTTCACTCGCGCTTGGCATTGGTGCGAATACGGCGCTGTTCAGCGTTGTCGATGCGATGCTGTTGAAGATGTTGCCGGTGAAAGAGCCCGAGCGCCTCGTGCTGTTCAAGTCAGTCGCACCGAAGGAGTTCTCCGTCGGCAGTTACAACGGAAGCTCCAGACGCGATGAGGAAACCGGACTCGTCAACCGCACCTCATTCGCCTACCAGACGTACCAGCGGCTCCGCGAGCAACAGGGCCCGATGTCGGACATCTTCGCGTTTGGAAATGTGGGACTGAATCTCATTGCCGACGGCCAGGCAGAGATTGCCGGCGGGCAGGCAGTTACGGGGAACTACTTCGCGGCGCTCGGTGTGCAGCCCGCAGTTGGTCGCTTGCTCAATGATGAAGACGACAAACCCGGCGCGCCGCCGGTTGCTGTCCTGAGTCACCGTTACTGGCAGCAGCGATTTAGCGGTGATCCGTCCGTAGTCGGCAAGCAGATCAATCTCAACAATGTCTCGTTCACGATCGCTGGTGTTTCAGCCAAAGGCTTTGACGGCACGATGGGTGTCGGCACGACTCAGGACGTCACGATACCAGTTACTCTCGAGCCGCAACTCCACGCTGACAAGCAACGCTCTTACATGAGCGGCACGGGCGTTTGGTGGTTGCGCATCATGGGCCGTCTCAATCCCGGCGTAACTCGCGAACAGGCCTCGGCGCAGTTGGAAAACGCGTTTCTGCAATCGGTGCTGGAACATCGCGCCGCGCGCCAGGCCGCGGCGAAGGCCAGCGGCGGCAACGCCATCAGCGATCTCGATCCGAAGCAGTACCCGCGTCTCGTTGCCGATCCGGGCGGGCAAGGCGAAATGATGCGGCGACAGTATTACGCGCCATCGCTCTATCTATTACTCGGCGTTGTTGGTCTCGTGCTGCTGATCGCGTGCGCCAACGTTGCGAACCTTCTGTTATCACGCGCCGCCGGACGACAAAAAGAGATTGGTTTGCGTTTGGCGCTCGGCGCCAGTCGCCGGCGTCTCATCCGGCAACTGCTGACTGAGAGCGTGTTGCTCGCAACGCTCGGCGGCCTCCTCGGAATCATCTTCGCGATCTGGATCAAGGATGGACTGATCGCCGTCACTGATTGGGGCGGCCGGGGAATGAACTCACTCGAGCCGCGACTCGACTGGCGCGTGCTCAGTTTTACTCTTGGTCTCTCACTACTAACCGGACTCGTCTTTGGGCTCGCGCCTGCGTGGCGCTCGACCCGAGTCGATCTCACGCCTTCGTTAAAAGACAGTGGCCGTGGATCGAGTGCGGTGCATCGATCACTCCTGAGTCGTGGCCTGGTCGTGGTCCAGGTAGCGTTGTCGTTGTTGCTGCTCGTGGGCGCCGGACTGTTCGTGCGCACTTTGCTCAACCTGCAACGCGTCGATACGGGTTTCAACACGCAGAACCTTTTGCTGTTTGACGTTGAGCCGGGTCTGATCGGTTACAAAGACGAAAAGCTGCGACAGATCTACGGCCGGATCAGCGAGCGTCTGCAATCTGTTCCCGGCGTGCAGGACGTGACGTTCTCACGAATGGCATTGCTGTCGCAGTCGTCACACACCAGCAGCGTGTTTTTACGTGAAGCCCTGAATGCAACGCCGGATTCCGAAGGCCGGATTGCGCCGAGCGGCGAGGCCTGGCGGCTTATCGTGCGCGAAAACTTTTTGCAGGCGATAGGGATTCCATTGCTTTCGGGCCGCACATTTGGACCACAGGATGGCATGAATTCACCGAAAGTCGTGGTCGTGAATCAAACGTTCGCGAACAAGTTTTTCCCGAATCAGAACGTGATCGGAAAACGGTTCACCTATGACACGTCGAAACCTGATGAGCTCGAGATCATCGGCCTGGCCAAAGACGCGAAGTACACCAGCCAGCGCGCAGAGATCCCGCCGACTGTCTATTCGTCATACCAGCAGGAGCGTCCGCTGGCCAGCTCGACATTCGAAGTAAGGACAGCAGGCGATCCGGCGGCGACGATCGCGAGCGTGCGCAGTGTGGTGCGCGAGATCGAGCCGAACCTGCCGGTGATGAACGTCAAATCGCAAGTCGAACAAGCGGATGAAACACTGCGGATGGAACGCTTGTTTGCGAAGTTGTTGACGCTGTTTGCGCTCCTGGCCCAGCAGCTTGCGGCGATCGGGTTGTTTGGCGTGCTTGCTTACACGGTTTCGCAGCGGACGCACGAGATCGGGATTCGCATGGCGCTCGGAGCCGACCGGGGGAACGTGTTGAGGATGATCGTGAGGCAGGGAATGACGCTCGCGATTCTTGGTGTGATTCTCGGGTTGATAGGCGCTTACGTGCTCACGAAGTATCTCGAGAGCTGGATCGGGTTATCGAAGATGTTGTTTGGCGTCGAGGTGACGGATCCGCTTACGTACGCTGTGATTGCCGGGCTGCTGACGCTGGTGGCGCTCATTGCGTGCTACATCCCGGCTCGCCGCGCCACAAAAGTGGATCCACTCGTGGCGCTCAGATACGAGTAAAAGGCGATCCACAGATTGCACGGATTTCACAGAAACAATCTGTGAAATCTGTGGATGGTTTGGCAACTATGGAAACGATCATTTCTGATGTTCGGTTTGCGGCGCGGAGCTTGTGGAAGCGGCCGGGGTTTTCGGCGGTCGTGGTGCTCACGCTTGCGCTTGGTATTGGTGCGAATGCCGCGGTCTTCAGTGTGATCAATGCCGTGTTGTTGCGACCGCTGCCTTATCGCGACGCCGATCGCGTCGTCATGGTCTGGCAGAACAACAGCAAAGCCGGACTCGCGCGCAACGGAGTCTCGCCCGCAAACTTCATCGACTGGAGTGAGCAGAGCAGCTCGTTTGAAGCGATTGCCGGAATCGAGCCGTTTGGCTTCTCCCTCGTCGGTGATGGTGAGCCGGAACGCTTTCCAGCATGGCTCGTGACTGCCGGGTTCTTTCAGGTTGCGGGCACCGACGCGCTGCTGGGCCGGACGTTCACCGCAGAAGATTATCAACCCGGAAACGAGCGCGTGGTCGTGTTGGGCCATGGCTTCTGGCAACGACGTTTCGGCGGCGACTCGGGCATCGTCGGGCGTAAGTTGATTCTCAACGGACAACCTCACGTCGTCGTGGGCGTGATGCCACGCGAGTTTCAATTGCCTCCGGATCGTGAGATATGGGCGCCGCGGGTGCTGACTGAGAATCATCGTCAGTCTCGTGCCGCCAATTACTGGAGCGTCATCGCGAGAGTGAAACCGGGAACGACGGTGACGCAGGCGCAGGAGGAGATGAACGGGATCTCTGCGCGCCTTGCCGCGCAATTCCCGGACGTGAACGGCGGCATGGGCGCGACCGTCGTGCCGTTGTTCGAACAGTTGACCGGAGAAATTCAGGCGGCGCTGTGGGTGCTCGCCGCCGCTGTCGGCTTCGTGCTCCTCATCGCCTGCGTGAACGTGGCCAACTTGTTTCTCGTCCGTGGTGCGGAAAGAGAGCGTGAGTTTGCGATCAGGCGGGCGCTCGGCGCCGAGCGGCTGCGTCTCGTCCGTCAAACTCTTACCGAGAGTTTATTGCTGGTCCTCGTGGGTGGCGTCGCTGGTGTGATGCTCGCGTCGTGGTTAGTCAAACTGATTCCTGCCCTGAGCTCGGAAAAAATTCCGCGTGTTGAATACGTGAGCATGGACCTGCGCGTGCTGTTGTTTGCGTGCGGAGTTTCCCTACTCACGGCGCTGATCTTTGGACTCGTGCCGGCCATTCAATTCTGGCGTCACGACATTCAAGCCACGCTCAAGGAGAGTGGTCGCAGCACTGCGACCCCCGTGCGACAACGTGTGCGAAAGATACTCGTGATCGCAGAGGTCGCGGTGGCCGTGGTCCTGTTGACGGGCGCGGGACTGCTGTTGCGAAGTTTTGTGCGGCTGTTGCAAGTCGATCCCGGTTTTTCGAAAGAGCGTGTGCTCGCGCTTCAGGTGTTCCTGCCGCGCAATTTCAATGAACGGGAAAAGATGATCGCCTTCTTCGATCACTCGCTCGAAAAGATCAAAGGCTTACCGGGAATCGAAGCGGCTGCGGTCGTGGCCACACCGCCCTTTATCAATCTCGACCAGGACGCGCCGTTCAACATCGCCGGCCGGCCGGCGCCGCCACAGGGCAGCGAGCCGACTGCGTTTTATGCGCCCGTGTCGAGTGACTATCTCAACGCGCTGAGTATCCCACTCCGGAAGGGTCGTTTCTTCACGAGCT
>DATHTI010000048.1:0-11542 GCA_035463335.1 Pyrinomonadaceae bacterium
TAGTGTCAAGGCGTGGGTGAGGGCGTCGTGAAGTTTCTCGATGTTCTTGCCGCCGCCTTGTGCCATGTCGGGCCTGCCACCGCCGCGGCCGTCCAGCATCGCGCATGCCTCACGCATCAAGGCATTCATGTCGCCAACCGCGTCCGCGGAACGGGCGAAGACGAGGCGCGCGGTGTCTTTGTCGCGAGAGCCCAGTAAAGCAATCGTTCGAGGATGCGCAATAAGAGCGTGGGCCAGCTTCTTCAACGACTCCGCATCACGCTCCTCGAAAACTTTCAAAACAACGCCATCAGTCGCAGCAGCCAGCTACTTCTCCGCCTCAACTCGCGCCACCACCTCTTCAAGCGCGCGAATGCGACGGTTCGACTCCTTCTGCTCTTCAACCATCAAAGCCGCATACTGAGCTGCGTCATCCCGCCCGGTGCTGAACAACGCCGCGACTTCACGCGCACTCTTGTTCGCTTTGCGATAATCCGCGAGCGCGCGCACGCCTGCGACAAACTCGATCCGCGTCAGCCCCTTGGCACGTTCCCACGATCGCACCGCGATCATCCCAACTTCACCAGTGCGATACGCATGCGTGCCGCCACACGGCGTCAAATCAAATCCCTCGATCTCGATTAAACGTAAATCACCATCACGCGCAGGCTCCTTCCGCAACGGCAGCCCCGCTGCCTCACCAGACGTCACGTTACGAATCGTGATCGCGCGATCTTCCCAGATAACATTGTTCGCCAGCTCGACCGCACGCTCGATAACCTCGGTCGTCGGATTGTTCAACTCAACATCGATCTCACACGACGCCTCGAGCACCCGAAAGCTGCGAGTGGGAGCATTGAAGAGCGTGACCAGCGACTGGGAGAGAATGTGTTGACCAGTGTGCTGTTGCATGTGGTCCAACCGGCGCGACCAGTCAATCCGCCCGCGAACAGCATCACCACGACGAGGCGCCGCACCCTGGACCACATGCAGCACGCCGTTGTCGCCGTCGTCGATACACTCGACAACGCGCACGCCGTTTAGTGTGCCGGTGTCACTCGGCTGACCGCCGCCAGTCGGATAAAACGCGGTGCGATCGAGAACGATGGCGGTCCATCCACTGACGCGATCAGTCACGTCCACGACGCGAGCTTCAAACTCGATCAAATGAGAATCGGAGTAATAGAGACGTTCGGTTACTGGCATTTATTTAACCACGGATCACACGGATTGTTCGTATAATCGCCGCATGTATCCTGAATCACGCAGATCGATCATTGTAGTCGCGCTCATTACGTTCTTCAGCGGGCTTGCTATGGCCCAGACGCCCCCGCTGAAATCCATTAGTTATCAACTCTCGATGTCGCGACCAAACTCGCATCTTTTCGAAGTGCAAATCATAGTTGAATTGCCCGAACAGTTGAAAGACAAGCCGGTACAGTTTCAAATGGCGAAGTGGTCGCCGGGCCGTTACGCCGTCTTCGATTTTGCAAAAAACGTGCAGGAATTTCGCGCCAACGCACCGGTGACGCGCATCGACGGCCACACCTGGAGCGTTGCGCCAGAAGGCAGGACCGCTATCAACGTTTCATACAAAGTCTTCAGCAACGATCTCTCAGGCACTTTCTCACAACTCGACAACCGTCACGCAAACTACAACGGCGCCTCGATCTTCATGTACGTCGTAGACCATAAACCGGATCCAGTAAAACTCAAGATCAATGCGCCCGCCGGCTGGCGAATCGTTAATGGCCGCACCGATCGAGCGGGTCAAACCGAATGGCAATTTCCAAACTGGGACATCATGATCGACACGCCCACCGAAATCGCTCCGGACTGGACCCAGGACGACTTCATAGTTGACGGCAAAAAGTATCACGTCGTGGTCCACTCCTTTGGACCAGAAGGAGGACGGCGCGCCGCACTCGTCAAAGACATCGAAAAGATCGTGCGCGCACAAGTCGCAATGTGGGGACCGCCCGAGTTTGAAGCGTATACATTTCTGATCCATTTCGCCGCAGACGATCGTTCCGGAGACGGCATGGAGCATCTGACGTCGACTCAGATCATCCAACCCGGCGCACTCAGTGAGCCAGGTTCCTACCAAAGAGTACTCGGCACCGTCTCGCACGAGTTCTTTCATGTGTGGAACGTCAAGAGACTGCGCCCGCTGGATCTTGGACCATTTGACTTTACGCGCCCGCTAGCCACGCGCGGGCTCTGGGTCGCAGAAGGCTTCACAAACTACTACGGCCGCTTGATGTTGAGACGCGCCGGTCTCTGGGACGATCAAGCGTACTTGAAAGGAGAAGCCGAGACTATCAAACGCATCGAGAGTGCACCGGGAAGTCGTTTGATGAGTGCTGAAGAATCGTCACTGTCGGCGCCGTTTATCGACGATGCTCCGCACGCGCAGGCGGTCAACCTGCAAAACACCGCGATCAGCTACTACCCGAAAGGCGAGCTCATCGGCATGGTGATGGACTTGCTCGTGCGCGGGCGCACTAAAAACAAGGCATCGCTCGACGACATCATGCGCGACATGTATGAAGAGTTCTATTTGAAGAGTCCGAACAGTAGCTATTACCTGCGTGGTCGCGGTTATCAAACGGAAGATCTCGAGCGAGTTGCTTCGCGCCGCGCGGGGTTCGATCTGAGCGATTTCTTCAAGCGACACATCCGCGACGTGGAGATGTTGCCTTACGACGAGGCGTTTGCGTACGTCGGATTGCGTCTCGTCAAGACACAGTCGGCCGAGCCGTTTGATGCCGGACTCTCGCTCGAGTTTGAAAAACCGCGCGAAGTCATTATCGAGAACGTTCGCAACAACTCGCCCGCGGAAAACGCAGGTTTGCAAACGAACGATCAGATCGTTTCGCTTGCCGGAAGAGAAGTGACGAAAGACTCATGGCAGCGGACGCTCGCACGATTCAAGCCTGGCGACTCGGTGCCGGTGACCGTCAAACGTGATCGACGAACGATCAAGACAACTCTCGTGTTGGGCCAGCCGGAACAGTTTGACTACACGATCGAGGAGAAGGCTGACGCGACGGCGGAGCAGAGGGCGCTGCGGGCTGCGTGGTTAAGTGGAAAGTAACCGCGGATTAAACGGATCTTACGGAACGATTATCTCCAATGAGTGCGGAGCGATCTCGAAGCGCATCGGCAGGTGACCGAGCAACTCACCGTCGATCTGCACGTGCGCGTCGCCGTGAGCCTTAACAGTCGTGGCGTTGACGAACTGAACTTCGGGCGTGTTACGCGGCATGCCATTGCGCATCGCGTGCGAAAGCAGGTGCAGGTAACGCAGGCGGCTGCGCGTGTCGATGATGCAGATCTCAAACTCGGGCTGATCTAGGCGCGCGCCGGGCGTTATTGCGAGGTTACCACCGTACTTTGCGGCTTTGCCGATCGCTGCAAATGTTGACGTGTAGTTGTGGCCGTTGATTTCGAGGATGAAAGGCCGCGGGTTCCAGGTTGCGAGATGACTCAATCCGGAAACCCAAAACGCGCCTTTGCCGATTCGCTTTTTCAACGACGGCTGCACGCGCCTTACCACCGACGCGTCGAGACCGATGCCGGCCATCAACACAAAGTGACGACTCTCGTGCGTGGTCTCGTCGATCGCGAGGCCGAGATAGATCTGCCGCGACTTACCTTGCGCCACGATCTTTATCGCTTGTTCGTCGTCGAGCGGCAAACCGAGCTCACGCGCGAGAACGTTTCCAGTGCCGCGCGGAATGATCGAGAGCCGCGCCTTTGTGCCTGCCAAACCCTGAATAGCTTCGTTGATCGTGCCGTCGCCGCCGGCAACGATCACGTCGGAAGTGCCATTGCCAGCAGCGCGTGCGGCAATCTTCGTCGCATCGCCGGGGCCTTGCGTCGATCGTAAATCGACTTTGACGCCGAGAGATTCGAGTTGTTGCGCAAGATCTTCGACGGGTCGCCGGCGCGCTGCGTAGCGTCCTGTCTTTGGGTTTGAAATCAGTATTGCCTTACGAGGAGCCATTGATAACACGTTCGCAGTGGCAAACGAGGTGCCGCGCGTTTGCGCGTCGCAGGCGGCATGATCTTTATACGTTGCTGCGAAAAAACAGACAGTTGTCAGATAAATAAGCCACAAAGTCGAACAGAAAGACAACCTCATCCACAGATTACACTGATGGCTTAAAATCTGTGTAAGCTGTGGATGAGGAGGAGTATTTCCTATCTGAGATCTGGCCCGCGGGTGGTCTAACGGGACGCGAGCTGCCGAAGACGAAGGCTGAGCGCGAGCTCGAGCGGAAAGCACGGGACAATGGAATCGCGGCAATGGAAGCGCCGGAGGTAAGGGTCATCACCATCCGGGTGACTAACTAGCCGTGACGTCGAGTGACTCTCTGGTGCCGTGGCCCTCCAGAAGTCCTGAATCCTTAAACGCAAACAAAAACAAAGATGCCTGGAAACAACTGTAGGGGCGGCCCTCCGTGGCCGCCCCAGGTTTCCCCACATTGTGTTTCCACGCTGGGGCGGCCACGGAGGGCCGCCCCTACAGTGGCTCCTGCGACGACCCTCAGTTATTCGAGTCTGTAGTTGGGCGCTTCCTTCGTGATGATCACGTCGTGTACGTGAGATTCCTTCAGCCCTGCTGAAGTAATGCGGAGGAAGCGCGTCCGCTCCTGGAACTCGGGGATCGTTTGGCAGCCGGTGTATCCCATTCCCGATCGCAATCCACCAACAAGCTGCGTCACCATCTCCGCGAGCGTGCCTTTGTAAGGCACGCGTCCTTCAATGCCTTCAGGGACGAGTTTCGAGTCAGTCTCAATCTGGTCCTGCGCATAACGATCACGCGAGCCTTCACGCATCGCGCCGAGCGAGCCCATGCCGCGGTACGTCTTGAACGAACGACCTTGAAACAGAATCACTTCACCAGGCGCTTCTTCCGTTCCGGCAAACAACGATCCGATCATGACTACGTCCGCGCCCGCAGCGATCGCCTTCGCAACATCGCCTGAGAACTTCACGCCGCCGTCAGAGATTACGGGAATGTTTTTGCCACGCGCCGCTTTCACGCAGCTCGAGATCGCTGTGATCTGCGGCACGCCCGCACCCGTCACGACTCGCGTCGTACAGATCGATCCCGGACCAATACCGACCTTGATCGCATCAACACCCGCATCGATCAATTCCTGCGCGCCCGCCGTCGTGCCCACATTTCCCGCGATTAGATCAGTTTCCGGATGTCTCTTCTTGATCTCTTTTACCGCATCGATGACGCGCGACGAGTGTCCGTGCGCCGTGTCGACCACGAGACAGTCTACACGCGCTTTGACGAGCTCATCCGCGCGCTCGCGAAAATCGCCAGTGGCGCCAATCGCCGCCGCAACACGCAAACGTCCGAGATTATCTTTTGCCGCCGACGGGTACTTGATCGCCTTCTGAATATCCTTAACGGTGATCAGTCCTTTTATATGTTTGTCTTCATCGACGACGAGCAGCTTCTCGATGCGATGTTTTTGCAGAACGGTCTTGGCCTGATCGAGCGTTGTGCCCACTGGAACCGTAACGAGCGGCTGCGGGGTCATCACTTCTGACACGGGAATGTCGAACCGTGTTTCAAAACGCAGATCGCGATTAGTAATGATGCCAACGAGATGACCATCCTCATCAACGACCGGCACGCCGCTGATGTGAAAACGCTGCATCACTTGTAACGCTTCGCGTACCGGACGATCGGGCCGGATCGTTACCGGATCAACGATCATTCCCGATTCAGATCGTTTTACTTTATCGACCTCTTCCGCTTGTCGCTCGATGCTCAGGTTTTTATGAATGACGCCGATACCGCCTTGCTGCGCGAGTGCGATTGCGAGCGCCGCTTCCGTCACGGTGTCCATCGCTGCCGAGCAGAGTGGAATCTGTAGACGAATATTTCGCGTGAATTGGGTCGCGGTGTCGGTTTGGGAGGGTAGAACGTCGGAACGATCTGGTATTAAAAGTACGTCGTCGAAGGTCAGGCCTTCGTAGATATCAGATGTAATCATGTGGCGTCATTATACATAGACGATTCCGTTTGGTTGAGCGCGATTGAGGTTTGATCGCCCGGCAGTGTCACCGAGGCGCGGCGTTGGAACCACGCGAGCGCGGCGAGCGCGGCCGCCGTCAGGATTGCCAAAATTAAAATAGCCAGCACCACGGTCAACACAGGGGAACGCGTCGCGGGCGTGTCTGTGTAAACCTTCGATTGATGCGGGTGCGTGTTGACGTCGTCGGTCGACTCGCCATGTTCACGCAAATACCGCGTGTAGCCTTCGATCGCCTCGCGCTCGTCGTAGCCCACACACTTCGCGTAGGCCTTTATAAAGCTGCGATTGAAGACGCCGCCGGGAAGGCGCTTGTAGTCGTTCGCTTCGATGGCTTCGAGGTAATGGACCGATATGCGCGTCTGCTCGCAGATCTCGCGCAGGCCAATACCGCGCTCCTCGCGTGCGAGTCGCAACTGTTCGCCTATACTCGCTGCCATCTCCACTCGCTCGATTCCTGGTGTTGAAGGTCGGGGATTGTTAACCCAGGTCTATCAGCGCGCCGCTTGTATGAATGCGTACAACTCCCACTTTTTCTGCACTATAGCTTGCGCTGCTAAACGGTGTCAAACTTTTGCATCTCAAAAGATATGCGTCTCTTGCTTCTTGTCGCCCGCGGTGGTACGTTGACGCCAACAGTGACCCGATCAAGTCGCTTTTAATATCTACAATAGATAAAAGTGAGGACAAAGAGATGCCCCTGGAAGCACTCGGAATGGTTGAGACCAAAGGATTCGTGGGTGCAGTTGAGGCCGCGGATGCCATGGTCAAAGCAGCGAATGTACAACTGCTCGGTAAGGAGTACATCGGTGCCGGCTACGTGACGATCTTTGTGCGCGGCGACGTTGGTGCGGTCAAAGCGGCGACTGATGCTGGCGCAGCCGCGGCCAGGCGCGTCGGCGAGCTGATCAGCGTGCACGTGATTCCGAGACCGCACGCGGAAGTCGAGCGCGTGCTGCCGGTCAACGGGCGCACGGGCCTGAGCCCCGACGAGCAGGCGCTGCAAGGTGGCGCGCGCGGGCAGTTGGGCCAGGGAGATCAGGGACGCTCGCTCGGTGCGGGAACGCGTGACGCCAACAAAGAGCGAGCGAGGTAATCTGCGCTTAACCACAGATTACACGGATTGGAGTTAGTCATGTCCGTCGATAAGGATCTAGTTTCGGTGCAACAGGCGCGCGACCTCGTCGAGGCGGCGCATCGAGCCCAGGCGCAAGTCGCCGAGTTTGATCAGGCGAAGATTGATCGCATCTGCGAAGCGATGGCGCGGGCGGCGTTGAGTGAAGCGGCCCGGCTCGGCGCGATGGCCGTCGAGGAAACCGGATTTGGCGTTCCTGATGACAAGCGTGAGAAGAATCGTTTTGCGGCGGAAGACGTTTGGAACTATTTTCGCGGACTGAAGACGAAGGGCATCGTTTCGGATTCGAAAGACGTTGTTGAGATCGCCAGCCCGCGTGGTGTCGTGGCCGGCGTGATTCCTTCCACTAATCCCACCTCGACTGCAATATTCAAGATTTTGATCGCGATCAAGTCGCGCAATACTGTCGTTCTGTCGCCGCACCCGTCAGCGGCGAAGTGCATCAACGAAACGGCGCGCATCATGCGCGACGCGGGCGTGAAGGAAGGTCTGCCCGCCGACGCGATCGGTTGCATGACGTCCGCGACGATCGAAGGCACTGAGACTTTGATGAAGCACAAGCAAACGGCCGTGATCCTCGCGACCGGCGGTATCGGCCTTGTGCGTGCCGCGTACTCGTCAGGTAAACCGGCGTTTGGAGTTGGACCAGGTAACGTGCCGGTGTGTGTCGAGCGAAGTGCCGACATTCCGAAGGCCGTGCAGGATATTTTGACGGGTAAGTGTTTTGACAATGGAACGATCTGCGCTTCTGAGCAGGCAGTGATTTGCGATGCGCCTGTCGAGCAGGCAGTGCGCGAACAGTTCAAGCTTCAGGGCGCGCATTTTCTTTCTGCGGCTGAAGCGGATCAACTCGGAAGAGTCGTTGCGACTCCGCAGCGTTCGCTTAATCCGGCAATCGTCGGCAAGTCAGTTGAGGTGATCGCGAAGATGGCGGGGCTGAGTGTGCCGCCGGGCACGCGGTGTTTGCTTGCGGATGTTGCAGGTGTCGGGCGCGATCATCCGTTGTCGATGGAGAAGCTCTCGCCGATCCTCGCGTTTTATGTTGTCGATGGTTTGCAGGCGTGTGCAAAGCGTGCGCAGGAAGTTCTGGCTTATGGCGGCATGGGCCATACCGCGGGAATTCACACGCGCTCGCGTGAAGCGGCGGTGAAGTTTGGCGCCGAGATGCCCGCGTCGCGTATTACTGTGAACACTCCGACGACGCATGGCGCGATCGGTTTCTCGACTGCGTTGCCGCCGTCGATGACGTTGGGTTGCGGTTCGTGGGGCGGGAATGTTACGTCGGACAACGTTTCGCCGCTTCATTTGATGGACATCAAGCGCGTCGCGTTTGAGACTCGACCTGTGAAGAGCGCGCGTCCGGCAGTTTCCACGCAGACGGTTACGCAGTCAGTGAAGGAGCCTGTGGTTGCGGGCGGGAAGATCGATCGACAGGAGATTGCCGCGATCGTGGATCGTTTCCTCGCTGGTAAACGTCTCGAGCCCGCGGCATCGCCGTTGCCATCGCCGGCGTCTGCGGAGATCGAGAGTGAAGCGGGCAGCATGTACACAGCACCGGCGCCGCCACCGCCACCAGCACCACGCGAAAACAAACCGGCGCCGCCATCAAACAATGGTGCAAAAGCAGTTGAGTTTGTGAGTGAAGACGACGTGCGGCGTGCGATTCAGAAGGGCGAGAAGATTTACATCACTGCGCGGACGATCATTACTCCGGCAGCACGTGACATGGGTGAGCCCGCCGAGGTGTTTGCGAAGATCTAACCACAGATTACACGGATGTTTTTAGGAAGAGTTGTAGGCACAGTCTGGTCGACAAAGAAGGCTCCCGACCTCGAGGGCGTCAGATTTCTCATTGTTCATCCTTACGATCTCGACAAGGAGCCGACACGCAACATCGTCGTCGTCGCCGATCGACTCGGCGCGGGCACCGGTGAGATGGTGATGTGCGCGTTCGGCAAGGCTGCGCGTTCGGCGATCGGAAACCAGGACATGTCGATCGAAGCCGCGGTCGTCGGCATCGTCGATCGTGTCGATATCAACGAAACCCTTTCCGAGTCATTCATCCCTTCCAATGGCCAATGAAGAGCTGATCTACCGAATAACCCGAGCGGTTTACGATCGTCTGGGAAGTACGGTTGACGATACGACTGTCGAGCAGCTAGTCACCGACATCTACAAGCAGGTTGAGACGACGACGAATAATCGTCGAGCCGCGAGTGCGGATAGTGGTGCGGCGCAAATGGATTCGGCGGAAGGATCTGCGGCGCGCATGGTCATTTCGGTGTTTGGGTTGGACCATCCGGGAATTGTCGCGGGCGTGTCGCAGATACTCGGAGACGCGGGTTGCAGTATCATCGATATCAACCAGACAGTCGTGCAGGGAAAGTTCGCGATGGTGATTATCGTTGACACCTCGCGCGCGCGTGAAAGCACCGCTGAGCTGAGAGATAGATTGCGGAGTGAGGGGCAGAAACTCGGGGTCAGGATTTACGCGCAGCGTGAGGACCTCTTCAACGCGATGCACCGGATTTGATATGTCAGAGCCTGAGATTGCACGTCGTTGTACTGCGTGTGGCGTGACCCTGCGCCAGCGCGCGATGTTCTGCCCGCAGTGCGGTAACCAGATTTCGCAGAGCGGCGCCGCGACGACAACAACGATGGCTGACACGATCATCGAGCCCGCTCCTGCTCCAACTCCGCCGCGTCCCCTTAACACCGATGGTGTGAAAGGTCGAGTGGAGAAGTTGAAGCACGTCTCGAGCGTTGTGATCGATCAGGCAGCATACGATCCGAGTTTGCGCTTCCTGCTCGTTGCGGCCGTATTCTTCGTACTCTTCCTCGTCCTATTGATCCTGAGCAAAGTCATCGGATAGATGGAATACACTCAAGCCGAGATCCTGCAAACAGTTGCGATGACCGAGATGGAGCATCTCGACGTGCGCACGGTCACGCTTGGTCTGAGTCTCCTCGATTGTAAGAGCGACTCGATGGGCGGGGTCGCGCAAAAAGCCGGTGAAAAGATCCGCGCGATGGCAGCGCAGCTTGTGCCGGTAGTTGACGAGGTAGGTGAGCAGTTTGGCATCAGGGTCGCCAACAAGCGTCTCTCAGTCACGCCCGTCTCGCTCATCACTGAGGGAGTGCGCGGCGATCTCATGCAGGTCGCACGCGCTATCGACGATGCAGCAGGTGCGGTCGGTGTTGATTTCGTCGGCGGCTACTCCGCACTCGTTCAAAAAGGTGCGACACCTTCAGAAACCCGGTTCATCGATTCGATCCCTGAAGCTCTTGCGGGCACCGTGCGTTTGTGTTCATCAATCAACGCGGCGACGACGCGGGCCGGCATCAACATGGACGTGGTGGGCCAGGTCGGCCGGATCCTCAAGGAGGCCGCCGAGCGGACACGCGATCGCGGCGGACTCGCGTGCGCGAAGTTTGTCTGCTTTGCGAATGCAGTCGAAGACAATCCATTTATGGCGGGCGCTTTTCATGGCATCAGTGAAGCGGAAGCCGTGATCAATGTCGGTGTCTCGGGTCCAGGCGTGGTCCATGCTGCCGTGCGGCAGGCGGATAGAAGTCTTCCGTTACAGGATCTCGCCGAGCAGATCAAGAAACTCTCGTTCAAACTCGCGCGTGCAGGCGAGCTCGTCGGACGTGAAGCCGCGCGTCGACTCGGAATTCCATTTGGCATCATCGATCTCTCTTTGGCGCCGACGCCGGTTCCCGGTGATTCAGTGGCCAACATCATCGAGGCGATGGGCTTCGAGCGAGCCGGCGCGCATGGCACGACCGCAGCGCTCGCGATGTTGACTGATGCCGTGAAGAAAGGGGGCGCGATGGCCAGCGGGTCCGTCGGCGGCATGAGTGGCGCGTTTATTCCGGTGTCGGAAGATGCGGGCATGATCGAAGCAGCGCAATTGGGCGCGTTGTCACTCGCGAAACTGGAAGCATGGACCAGTGTCTGCTCCGTCGGCATCGACATGGTGGCCGTGCCTGGATCGACGTCGGCTGAGACTATCGCCGCGATCATCGCTGACGAGCTCGCGATCGGGGTCATGAACAACAAGACGACTGCGGTACGGATCATTCCGGTGCCGGGACGTGATGTCGGTGAGATGGTTGAATTTGGTGGTCTGCTGGGCAGCGCGCCAATCATGCCGGTGAATGCTTTTTCACCGGCCACATTCATTCGCCGCGGCGGCCGCATACCCGCGCCCATCCACTCACTCCGAAACTAGCCACAAAGGTACAAAGAAATTTTTATCCACAAATGGCACAAAAAGCACAAAAGCTTTTCCTGAATCATTTTGTGCTTTTTGTGCCTTTTTGTGGCCTAACTTTGGTACTATGGCGGCATGCCTGAAGCACT
>DATHTI010000049.1:0-2676 GCA_035463335.1 Pyrinomonadaceae bacterium
CGCCTGAGACTTCATCCCCGTCCGACGTTCAGAAGCTGCTGCAACAGTTCAACGCACCGCAGGACGCCAACAGCATCCGAGTCGAAGTCTGGAATGCGCAAGGAGCAGTTTTACTTGTCTCGCCCGAAGGCGACACGACGCCACTCGGTGATTTGACGAACGAGTTCAAACTGGTCTCATCAGAGCCATTCACGGCGGTTGGTGGAATCCGGCAGTTGAAAGACGTGGTCGGTTTTCCAGCCGTGGCGGCGATCAAAGGTGAGGACGGAAAAGCTACGGGCTACCTGGTGCGTTGGCGCAAACTCGCCGCCACTGCCGACACACGACAGCAAATGACGCGACTGCTCGGCAGCGCTACGCTCTATCTTGGCAATCAGGGCAACGACACGTGGACCGACCTCGCAAACATCGTCGCCAAGCCGCCGGTGGATGTTCGCGCGAAGAACGATATTTCTACTTACGATCGCAATGGCGAGACACGCGTGATCGGCCTCGCACGACCCATTGCCGGCACGCCGTGGCTGATATTGATCGAGTTTCCCGACGACGTTGTGCTCAAACCCGTCAGTGGTTTTGTGAAGCGAATGTTCGTCATCGGTTTGTTTCTGTTTGTGATGGGCGTGGCGGGCGCGTTTGTGCTCAGCCGGAACATCACCGGCCCGCTTTACCAGTTAACCGGAAGCGCAACCGCGATCAGTCGCGGCGATGATTCGCGCTCGGTCGACATCCACCAGAATGACGAAGTGGGCCAACTCGCCGAGGCATTCAATACGATGGTCGAGAAGTTGCGCGAATCGCAGCGCGAGCTCGAGCGCAAGGTCCAGGAACGAACAGCGCAACTCGAGGAAGCCAATCGACAATTAGAATCGTTATCAGAAACAAATGCCCATAAGCGCAGCGTGGCCGAGAAGGAACGCACCGACGCGCTCGACGCTTTGCACCACACGGAGAAGCAGTTGCTCCAGTCGCAAAAGCTCGAGGCAGTTGGCCGGCTCGCCGGCGGCATCTCGCACGACTTCAACAACCTGCTGACAGTAATTCTCGGCTACAGCGACATCATGAAGCGTAACTTGCAGGAAGGTGATCCACTGCAACGCAATGTCCAGGAGATCGTCAGGGCCAGTGAGCGTGCCGCTTCGCTCACGCGACAACTGTTAGCGTTCAGTCGCAAACAGGTCATGCAGCCGAAAGTATTTGATCTGAACACCGTCGTCACCGATCTCGAAAAGATGTTGCGGCGCATGATTGGTGAAGACGTCGAGCTGCGAGTGAGCCTGCAGGACGAGTTGGACCACATCAAAGCCGACCCGGTACAGTTGGAACAGGTCATAATGAACCTTGTGGTGAATGCTCGCGACGCGATGCCGCGAGGTGGGAAGTTGTCGATCGAAACGAGCAACGTCTATCTGGATGAGGCTTATGCGCGCGAACACGTTTCGGTGACTCCGGGCGATTACGTGATGCTTGCCATCAGCGATACCGGTTGCGGCATGAACAACGAAACGCGCCAGCACATCTTCGAGCCGTTCTTCACGACGAAGGAACAGGGGAAGGGGACCGGTCTGGGGTTGTCGATGGTTTACGGCATCGTGAGACAGTCGGGCGGCAACATCTGGGTGTACAGCGAAGAGGGAAGAGGAACGACGTTCAAAGTCTACTTTCCGAGAGTGACGGCGCACGCTGAAGAATACAAACGTATTTCCGGAGCTTTGGATGGGCCAGGTGGCTCCGAGACGATCCTGTTAGTTGAAGACGCGGAGCTCGTGCGCAAACTTGCGCGACAAGTGCTCGAGGGCGCCGGGTACCGGGTGTTGGAAGCGGCGAATGCACAGGCGGCGATCGATCTGTGTGAGAGGATTAATGGCGACAAGATCGATCTGCTATTGACTGACGTCGTAATGCCGGGGATGAGTGGAAATGAGATGTCGCGAATACTGCTCGCGAAGCAGCCGGGAATGCCTGTGCTTTATATGTCGGGTTACACGGATGACGCGATCGTGCAGCATGGCGTATTGGAGCCGGGGATTAATTTTCTACAGAAGCCATTCACGCCCGGCGCACTCGCGATGAAGGTTAGGGAAGTTTTGGACGCGGCTTAGTTATCCACAGATTACGCAGATTATTTATGACATCTGTGTAATCTGTGGATAGATAATGTGAGTGTTTGCACCACAGACGATCACACCAACACGCTCACCAGCTTCAGGTTTATATCGCCCGGATATCAATCCAGCGAAGGCGGCGGCGCCTCCGGGCTCCGCGATGATTCGCGTTGTTTCCCATAATCTTTTCTGCGCGGCGATGATCTCGTCATCCGAGACGAGCAGCGCGCTGTGAACAAATTGCTGTGCGATCGGAAACATCTGTTGACCAACTTGCCGGGGCGCCAGTGAGTCTGCGGCGATGCCGCCTGCGGGTGAATCGACAGGTCGACCGGCGCTCAGTGCGCGTTGCAAGGTCGGCGCTTCAACCGGCTCAACGGATATAACCTTGACCCTGTTTTGATACCACGCCGCCACGCCGCCAATTAATCCGCCACCACCGACGGCAACGAGCACTGAATCGAGCTGCGGCGCTTGTTCTTCCAGCTCCATGCCGAGTGTGGCCTGGCCCAGGAGCGTTTCATCTCCTTCGTACGCGTGGATTGGCAGGGCGCCTGATTGGGCGGTCCATGCT
>DATHTI010000050.1:0-4335 GCA_035463335.1 Pyrinomonadaceae bacterium
CATACCGGAAACGTCCTCGCAATGGTGGGCGGACGCACTTCCTCAGAGTCGCAACTAAATCGCGCCACTGACGCGCGTCGTCAACCGGGATCGACGTTCAAGCCATTTGTGTATGCGGCTGCGGTTGAAGATGGATTCTCGCCGGTTCGGATGTTTATGGATGCGCCGCGGGATTTCACATACGACCGCAACCAGGTTTATCGACCTGCGAATTACGGCGGCGGTTATTCGATGCGTGAAGTGACGATGCGCACGGGACTCGTGCGGTCGTTGAATGTCGTGACTGTGGACGTTGCTTTGCAAACCGGACTCGCACGCATCGCGAACCTTGCGACTCGATTTGGTCTACCGAAGCCCGAGCGTTATCCAGCGCTCGCGCTGGGCACCGAGGAAGTGACGCCGCTTCAGCTCGCGTCGGCGTATGCGGCTTTTGTTAATGATGGCCGGCGTGTTGAAGCGAAGGCGATCACGAGTGTGGGCGAGCCGCCGGCTACGCATGCGGCGCCGGTGGTTATGGATCAGATTGTGAGCCCGGCGACGGCTTACATGATCACGAACATGCTTCAGGGCGTGATTGAGCGCGGTACGGCTCGCAAAGCCCGTGGGGCAGTTCCTGGCACTGCGATCGCGGGGAAGACGGGAACGTCTCGCGATGGTTGGTTTGTTGGCTATTCGCCGAACCTTGTGTGTGTTGTGTGGATCGGTTTTGATGATAGCAAGCAGCTTGGGTTGACGGGCGCTGAGGCCGCGCTGCCGGCGTGGGTGCAATTTATGAATGATGCGGTGGCGTTGCGGCCGGATCTTGGTGGTGAGAATTTCGAGTGTCCGGAAGGGATCAAGTTTGTTGAGATTGATGCCGCGGCTGGATTGCGTTCGACAGTGACTTGTCCTGTGCGCGAGCTGATTGCTGTCAGTGAGCGGATGGCGCCGAATATGGAGTGTTATCTGCACGGAAATCTGCCAGTGCAGCCGGGCAGTCCGTTCGCGGAAGAGAGTGAAGCGACGGTCACGGAATTCGTGGCGAAGCAGCCAAAGGTTGAGAGACCGTTGAGAGTTGGGGCTGGTGTCGAGGTTGATGTGAACGGGCGGCGAGCGCTGGTCAACGACATTCGTTAGACAGGATTTTCAAGATTTCTCAAGATTTACAAGATCCGGTTAATCACTACCTTTCCAATACCACCTGCGCGATGGCGTGCTCGCTCGTGTGAGACATCGACAGGTGCGTTGAAGTCGCTTGAAATTTTTCAAACACTGCCAGCACTTCTCCTCTGAAAATCAGATACGGCGCACCACTCTCGCGCGCTGACACTTCCACGTCCTGCCAGCTAATTCCGCCACGCCAGCCGGTTTGCAACGCTTTCAATGCGGCTTCTTTTGCCGCGAAGCGCGCTGCATAATGCTGCGCGGCGACGACACCGCGCGAGTCACAATATGCACGCTCGGCGGCCGTGAAAACACGATCAGCAAAGCGCGGTGTCCGCAGGAGCACTTCGCGAATTCGCGCGACTTCGATAATGTCTATACCGATGGAAATGATCACAAGCGACGACCAACTAACCGAAGCTGGATTTTACTGGCGCGAGAGCGGCGGCGTGCGCGCCCTCGTCTGTGCGCCACTCGAAGACGACGGCTTCGTAAATGGCTTCTCAACACGACTCGGCGGCGTCAGCGACATGCCTGCGAATGCACTTAGCCTGGCGGGCTTTCACGATGACGCGGCGGAGAACATTCTGGAGAATCGTCGCCGCTTTCTCAAGCTTTTTCCGGGCGAGTGGACGCTTGCGGGCTGCTGGCAGGTCCACGGCGCTGACGTGCGCGTGGTCCAAAGTGTTGAGGATGCGAAGCCCGCGAAGAACACGTTAGGCGAGACTGTGTACTGTGATGTGATCGTCAGCGACACGAAGGGCGTGCTCGCTGGTGTTAAGACTGCTGACTGCGTTCCGATCCTGATTGGTGATCCGGCAACGGGTGCGTTTGCGGCAGTGCATGCGGGCTGGCGTGGCACATTGGCGACCGCGGTGATTGCAGGTGTTGAGCGTTTGGCGAAAGAGTACGACGCAAAGCCTGAAAGTTTGCGGGTCGCGATTGGTGCGTCTGCCGGACCGTGTTGTTACGAAGTTGGTATCGAGGTGATCGAGGCGTTTTCGAGTAAGTTTGTAGATGGAGAAAAACTCTTTACACCGACGAAGCCAGGCCACGCAATGGTCGATTTACTGAAAGCCAATCGCGACCAGTTGATCTCAACCGGAGTTAAAACTGAGAGAATTCACACCGCACCGATCTGCACGATGTGCCGCACGGATCTGTTCTTCTCGTACCGTAAAGAGAAGAGCCTACACGGTAAGGTCGGACGATTAATGGCCGTTATCGGTAAAAAGTAGATTTGTGCCTTTTGTGGCTAATCAACGTTAAGCCACATTTTCACTTCGCGAGTGACTGGCGGGAAACACGATTCATCATTACACGCCTGGAAGCGGAGCTTGCCCTTGATCTCACCTGATCCACCTGAATAATTCGCCGGCACCGTCACGTTGAAACGAATCATCGCCCGGCCCTCGTAGACCGCAACGTTGCCCTTCGAAAACTTCAGCTTCCGCATCAACGCGCGCGGATATGTAATTGGACCAACCTGCATGCCGGAGGGCGTTTCGACCTCGAGCTTTGTGGCCACGAGAAATTTATCGAGCGGTTTGCTTGATTGCACGTGTAGTCCGTTCGGAATGTCCATCACGACGCTTGCCCGAACGATGCGGCCTTTCTTCACTTTGTCTGGAGCCAGCGAGCCGCTGACGTTCACGTCAGCCGACGATTGCGCATAGAAAGTCACAGGAAGCAGCAGAATGACGAATAAGGGAAAAATGTGACGAAGTTTGTTCATTAGTTAGCTCCGACTAGATTGGTCTCGATGCGATTAGTAAGTGTAGTTTGACGCGCCGCCAGTTGCCCGCAGGCCGCAAAAATATCTCTGCCGCGTGGCCGCCGCACATACGTGTGAATGCCCTTGGATTCGAGGATGTGCTTGAATCGCTCCACTCTTTCGTCGCTTGACGGTCGATACGGCAGTGGGTCTGCCGGATTGTGCGGGATCAGGTTAACCTTCGACTTGATCGTGTGACGATTGAGCAGGTTTGCGAGTTGTCGCGCCTGCTCGTCTGAATCGTTTACACCGTCGAGCATCACGTATTCAAAAGTGAGCCGTTCGTTCGGCTTCAGCGTTTTTTCAAAGACTTTGCAGGCGCTCAGTAGCTCGTCGAGTGGCCAGCGTTTGTTGATTGGCATCAACTCGTTGCGCAGCTCGTCAGTGGGCGCGGCGAGTGAAATCGCGAGATGCGGGCGATCTGAAATCTGTGCCAGATCGAGAATGCGCGGTACGACGCCGGCAGTTGAAACAGTCACGCGATTTGGGACGATGTGCAGTCCCTGCGGATCAGCCATGACGCGCAGAGCTTTCAGCAGTTGGTCCAGGTTCAGCAACGGCTCGCCTGCGCCCATCGCGACGAGATTCGTTCCCCGTGGCGGTTTGACGCCGGTTCCGTACGCGTCGTTGAGTGCGATCTGGATTTGCTCGACGATCTCGCCGGCTGTTAACGAGCGCAACAGACCGAGCTGTGCAGTCAGACAGAAGGTACACTGTAACGGGCAGCCCGATTGCGACGAGAAACAGATCGTGTCGCGGCGTTCTTCCGGAATGAAGACTGTTTCGACGGGAAGACTATCATGCGTCTTCATCAGGTAACGGCGTGTGCCGTCGTCGGAAAGGTACTGCGATTCGGTTTTCAGTGTTGCGGCGCGCGCAATCTCGTTCAGGCGAGATCGGAAATCCTTTGGTAGATCGCTGATGTCATCGAAACTGCGCAGACGCCGGTGTTGGAGCGCCGCAAAGAGCTGGCGGCCGCGATAGGCGGGCTCGCCCAGCGTTTCGACAAATGAGACCATTTCCGGCTGCGTTAGCCCGGTTAACTGCACTGCTTTGTCCATGCAGGAGCAATCTTAGCATTTGAGACGTGCGTGTCTCATCCGCGCGGAACCGGAATAGTCGTGGCGCTCGTAGTATTCGACATGTTCGCCTCTCAACGCTTTTTAACGCGTGAACGTTTGATTGGGCTGGCCGTGGCGCTCGTCCTCGGGTGCGTGGCTTTCGTGTACGGGCTGCGCTGGTTCGAATTGTTCATTACGTTTCATCCCGTGCGCCTGACTGCACAAGAAATTAAATCGCCCGCGGAAGGAGCGGAAATTGTTTGGTTCAACTCTGCTGACGGAACTCGCCTGAATGGCTGGTTCTTTGAAAGTCGAATAAGACCTGCGACTGCAACCATCGTCTTCTTTCACGGCAAT
>DATHTI010000051.1:0-27089 GCA_035463335.1 Pyrinomonadaceae bacterium
ATCCGCATATCCGCGGCACCGCTTTTGTGACGGCAGAGTCAGAGTTGATTCTCGATCCACGCGATCCGTTCTGCATGGGCATTCGCCGATGAGCTCCGAAATCTTTGACGTAGTCGTGATCGGCGGCGGCATTGTCGGCGCCGCCTGCGCCGCGGAATGCGCGGCGGAAAAACTGACGGTCGCGATTGTCGAAGCACGGATGATCGGGGGCGGCGCAACTGCCGCGGGGATGGGCCATCTCGTGGTGATGGACGACTCGGAAGCACAGTTTGCCCTCACGCGTTACTCACAAAAACTTTGGGATGAGATCAGCGACGAGTTACCGCACGAAGTTGAGCACGATGCGTGTGGGACGATCTGGGTCGCTGTTGATGACGAAGAGATGGCGGAGGTGCGGCGTAAAAAGAAGTTCTACGCGGAGCGTGGCGTCAAGACCGAGATTCTCGATGCACAATCGCTCGCGGAAGCTGAGCCGAATTTGCGACCGGGACTCGTCGGCGGGCTTCGTGTCCCCGGCGACAGCGTGATCTATCCGCCGTGCGCGGCGCAGTTTTTTGTTCGGCAGGCGATGGCGAAAAGCGCGGCGGTGTTAGTTGGTACGGCAGTCGAAAGAATCGAGACGAGCGGCGTTCGCTTGCGTGATGGAAGTTTTATCGAAGCGGGATTGGTTGTGAATGCGGCGGGGAGCTCGTCGCCGGCGTTGACGCGCGGCCTCGACGTGAAGAAACGCAAAGGCCATCTTGTCATCACGGATCGCTATCCGAATTTTGTGCGGCATCAGTTGGTTGAGCTCGGTTATCTCAAAAGCGCGCACTCGCTGACGGCTGAGTCAGTTGCCTTCAACATTCAACCAAGAACGACGGGACAATTGTTGATCGGTTCGTCGCGACAGTTTGGTGTTGACGATGCTCACGTTGAAAATGCGATAGTAACGCTCATGTTGGAACGAGCTGTCGAATACTTGCCGGGACTTGGAAAACTCTCGTCGTTGCGCACGTGGGCCGGATTTCGTGCTGCGACGCCTGACACGCTTCCGCTAATTGGTCCACACGCGGAACACGAGCGACTCTATCTCGCTACCGGTCACGAAGGGCTCGGCATCACAACCTCACTAGCCACTGCGAAATTGCTCGTCGATCAAATTATGAAGCGCGAGAGCGCCATTCCAGTCGCGCCTTACTTGCCCGTGCGGATGGTACAGGAGCCGGTGCATGCCTGAGACTGTGACGCTCGTCGTCAATGGTGTTTCAGTCGAGATGCCGGCGGGGAGTATGGTGTCTGCGGCGGTTCTGAAAACGGGCACGCATGCGTTTCGACGTTCGGTGACGGGTGAGCCGCGTGGTCCATTGTGTGGTATGGGGATCTGTTTTGAGTGTCGCGTCACGATCGACGGCGAGCAGCACTGTTGTAGCTGTCAGACGATCTGTAGAGACGGGATGGACGTTCAAACCGGGCCACAAAAAGGCACAACGTAAGAAGGGTCACAAAAGGCACAAGGAAGCCCACAAAAGGCACAAAAAGGAAGCATAAGTGACGAGTCACATTTGCGAGTTGCTGGTGGTTGGCGCCGGGCCGGCAGGACTCGCGGCAGCCTGGCGTGCAGCGCAGAGTGGGTTGCGCGTGACGGTGGTCGACGACAACCCTGCGGTGGGCGGGCAGATCTGGCGCGGTGGACCACCTGAGGCGCAGGTCTGGTTTGAAAGAATTCGCAGCGTTGATGTTGAGGTGATCAATGGTGCGCGCGTGTTCGCGCAGGAAGGATCGCGGACGTTGCTCGCCGAGACAGCGCGTGGTGTTTGCGCGTTGAGTTTTTCAAGTGTGGTGCTGGCGACGGGTGCGCGTGAACGGTTTCTGCCGTTTCCGGGTTGGACGCTGCCGAATGTGATGGGCGCTGGTGGTCTGCAGGCGCTCGTGAAGACCGGGCTGCCGATCGAAGGGAAGCGCGTCGTTGTTGCCGGGAGTGGGCCGTTGTTGTTGGCGGTCGCGGCTTACCTGCGCGGGCACGGTGCGAATGTGTTGTTGATTGCCGAGCAGGCGTCCTCAATGCAACTAGCGCGGTTCGCGACCGGCTTGTTTAGTAAACGATCGCAGGCGTTTGATCTGAGGCGACAACTGAAGAATGTGCCATATCGAAGTGGCTGCTGGGTAGTTGAGGCGGATGGGGAAGAGAAGCTTGAAGGCGTTACGCTAGTTCGCGGTGGAAAGCGTTGGCAGGTGGCGTGTGATTATCTCGCGTGCGGGTTTCATCTCGTGCCGAATGTAGAGCTGGCGGAGTTGTTGGGATGTGACATTAAACGCGGAAGCATTACAGTAGACGAGTTTCAACAGACTACGATCTCGAATATTTACAGCGCTGGAGAGACGACCGGAATCGGTGGTTTAGAGTTATCGCTTGTCGAAGGTGATATCGCCGGACTGGCGGCAGCCGGAAAACGCGAAGCCGCGCGCGAATTGTTTCCGGTTCGTGCGAAGCAACGAAAGTTTGCGCGCCTTTTGAATCGCACGTTCGCATTGCGTGAAGAACTAAAATATTTATCGACACCACAAACCCTCGTCTGCCGCTGCGAAGACGTCACGTTCGAACGTCTGCGCGTACACAGCTCCTGGCGCGCCGCGAAGCTCCAGACGCGCTGCGGCATGGGCCCGTGCCAGGGTCGAGTCTGTGGCAGCGCCGTTGAGTTTCTCTTCGGCTGGCGCGCGGAATCCGTCCGTCCACCCGTGCTGCCAGTTAGAATTGACAGCCTGATCCAAAAATAAATCCGTGTAATCTGTGGTTAAACTATGAACATGAAATGGGCGGGCGTGATGCCTGCGACGACAACCGCTTTTGACGAACAACTCAACATCGATCACGCCTTCGTGGCCCATCATGCGAAGTGGCTGATCGATAACGGCTGCACGGGAATCGTGACGCCCGGCTCGCTCGGCGAGAGCGCGACGCTGAGTTTCGACGAGAAGCTCGCGCTCTGGAAGACTGTCATCGACGCGGTTGGCGAACGTGTGCCCGTCGTCGCTGCGATTGCCTCGTTGAGCACGGCGGAGGCAGTGCGGTTGGCCCAACACGCGGCTGATGTTGGTTGCAGCGGCTTGATGGTGTTGCCGCCGTACGTCTATCGCAGCGATTGGCGCGAAATGAAGGCGCACCTCGAAGCAGTTTTTCGCGCGACGAAGCTCTCGTGCATGCTCTACAACAACCCGGTCGCTTACGGGACTGACTTCCTGCCGCAACAGATCGCGGAGGTCGCGGCCGAGCACGAGAACTTAGAGGCGGTGAAGGAGTCGAGCACGGATGTAAGAAGGATCACGTGGATTCGAGAGTTGATTGGTGACCGGCTCGCGATCTTTGTTGGTGTTGACGATGTGATTGTCGAAGGCGTGTTGATGGGCGCGGTCGGATGGATCGCCGGGCTCGTCAACGCGTTGCCACGCGAGTCAGTCGATCTGTTTAACTACGCGATGATTGGCGAGAAAGAAAAAGCGATCGAATTGTATAACTGGTTCCTGCCGTTGTTGCGCATGGATACGGTGCCAAAATTCGTGCAGTTGATCAAGCTGGTCCAGGAAGAGGTAGGGATGGGAAATGCGCGTGTCCGGCCACCGCGTATGAAATTGATTGGGGCCGAATTGGAGGAAGCACTTAAGACCATCCGGCACGCACTAGCTAACAGACCGGATGTCATCAGCAACACGTAGACCAATATCAAAAGCCTCTTCAAACAGCGCCACACCACTCAGCTCCGAGTGCGCGAAGTGGATCCCGCGAAACGGCCTGGCAGCCTCGCGGCGCGCCGAGCCCCACATGAATCCCGTTCGTGGACGAATCATCGCGTGGCCCCAACGCATCACGTCCAACCGCTCGACCAACCCGCGAATGTCCTGATGTGCACGCGAAAGATCGCTCAACGTAACTTCAGCCCAGCCGCGCCAGTCAGTCTCTAGCAAACGCGTCCGCGCCGCACGCGGGTTTTCATCAACGAGCGGATAATAATACGTCAGCACAGTTGGACCACGATCGAGCCCGCGCTGGTGCGTGGCCACCACGTAGCCGAGCGATGGACTCTCATAAAGAACGTTGTCCCACGCGAGCGGAAAGTCGCGCGGGGAGCCTGGCTTCGGTCGATCTTTCAACGTCAGGTTCGCCACCATCCACGCGCCAAATTGAAACTCGGCGATGTGCGGCGGCGGGTTGTCGCGATACGGCCGCACTACGTAACGCGCCATGAATTGCGGCGCCGCGAAGATCACGCGCTGCGCATGAAAGCCGCGCGCTTCGCTGCCATTGTGATCGAGTGTAACGACATCAACGCCCTTGTCCGTCGGTATCAACTCAACCGCCGCGCGATCGAGTTGAATGTTTGCTTGTGCCTTCTCGAATAAGTGTTGGACCAGGCGGCCGTTGCCTTCAGGCCACGTGATCAATGGCTGCGACTCTGTCTTAGGCGCGGGCGCGCGCGAGCAGAAGTAAAAGAGACCGGCCCACGCGCTTGTGTGGTCGAGCGTCATGCCGTAGTCGTCACGACACGCATAGTCGACCCACCAGCGCAGCCGCGGGCTCGTGAGTCCGCGCGCGGCCATCCACTCGCTCATCGAAACACGGTCGAGCGACGTTACCTCAGCATCGTCTGAACAAGCTGATACCGGCAGCGTGAACGCGCGACGTCCTTTTCCATCGCGCCACACGATCCACTTGTCGACTTCAACGTTGAATTTCTGAAACTGTTGCTGGTCATCTGCGCTTTCACCCGCGTGAAGGTAGAGGCCTTCGTACCAGCGGCCTTTATAAAAGACACGCTCTTCCGGATCCCGACAAAGAAACTGCTCGCCGATGATGGGTTCGCCGTCTTTGTCTTTGCCTTCGATGACGCCCATCTCGTCGAGCAGCGAAACGAGCGCAGCGTTTTCTTTCATTGGCGCGGGAATGTAGTGCGCGCCCCACGGGAAGGAGATCAGACGGTTCGAGCCGGAGCGAGATGTGCCACCCGGCACGCTTTCAAGCTCGATCAGGATGAAGTTTGTGAAACCATTATTTCTCAGTCGCCAGGCGGCTGTGAGACCAGCGACGCCGCCGCCGACGATCACCAGCGGAATGTTGGACCATGCATCCGCGCGAACTTCGATGTGTAAGCCATCACGCAAGCGATGCCCGAAAACATCTGACGTGCCGACGATCTCACCTTCAGGCAGCGACGCCACTTCATTCCGGCGACACGCCGCAAGTGCAAACGGCAACCCCAGAAACGCCGCAAGAATTTCACGCCTATTCATCTATGATATTTTTCGCCACAAAAAGGCACAAAAAGCACAAAAACTTTCTCACCAAACAAAAGCAGCTTAATCGGAACTCTTCCTTTCCAGAAATTCTTCTTTTGTGATTTTTGTGCCTTTTTGTGGCGAAAAATCTTCTCGTGCCTTTGGTGGCTATTCGAATTTGCGCCACTCGCCCTCGTAGTACCGCACCAGCACCTGGTTATCGAGACGGTTGATCTCGACCGGGACGGGTTCGATGTCTTTCGAGAGGGTGAACATGGCCGCGAGTGTCTGATCGTCGAGAAACTTTAATCCCGCCGGCGGATGGCGCGGGACCTCGAACGCCGACGATCGCGCGAGCGCGAAACCCCATAAACCAAAACTCGGCACCGCGGTGTAGTACGGCCGGACGAAGAAGCCGGCCGCCTCCAGCGTGCGGATGATGCACCAGTAAGAATTGCGCGCGAACATCGGCGACGTCGATTGCACCGCCACCGACGCGTTTTCACTCAATCGCGATTTCAACAAACGATAAAAGCGCGTCGTGTAGAGCTTCCCGAGTGCAAACGTGTTTGGATCCGGAAAGTCGACGATCGCCGCGTCATAAAGCGCGTCGCTCGTTTTCTCGACCCAGATGAACGCGTCTTCATTGATAACCTGAACACGCGGATCGTTGAATGCGTTCTGGTTCAACTTCGCCAGCAACGGAAAAGTGCTCGAGAGCTTCGTCATCTCCGGATCGAGATCGACAAGCGTGACGCGCTCGACCGACGGGTACTTCAAGACCTCACGCAGCGCGAGCCCGTCGCCGCCACCCAACACGACGACGCGCTTCGGATTGTTTGCGAGCAACATCGCCGGATGCACGAGCGCTTCGTGATAGCGATACTCGTCGGTCGAGCTAAATTGCAAGTTGCCGTTGAGAAACAACTGAAACCCGGCGCGCCCGCGTGTGATCACGATGCGCTGGTAAGGCGTGTCTTTCGTAAAGACAATTTCATCGGCAAACATCTCGTCTTCGGCAAGCGAAGTGATCCGGTTTGCGTTAACGAGAGCAACGAGAAGCAACACCATCACCACGATCGCTTTCACCCGCAATCCGGTGATGCGTCCTTTGATCAACGGCCGCAGCAGCCACGTGCCCCACAAAGCGACGGCTGCGTTCAGCATTCCGAAGATCAGCGACGTGCGAATCAACCCGAAACGCGGAACGAAAAGGACCGGAAACAGGATCGACGCGAGGAGCGCGCCGATGTAGTCGAACGCGAGTACACGCGAGACGAGCTCTTTGAATTCGATCTCGTCTTTCAATATGCGAAGCAGCAGCGGTATCTCGAGGCCGACAAAGACGCCGATCGCGAAGACAACGAAGTAAAGGACGAGATAGAAATAGCTGACGCGCGAGAACGTAAGAAACAACAGTGGGGCAGAGAAGCCGCCCAGCACTGCAACAGCGAGCTCGATATCGACAAAGCGCCGCGCGAGGCCTTTGTCGATGAAGCGTGAGAGCCAGGAACCGACTCCCATCGCGAAGAGATAAATGCCGATGATGAGCGAGAATTGTGTGACGGAGTCGCCGAGGACGTAGCTTGCGAGAGTGCCGGCAAGCAGCTCGTAGATCAGTCCGCAGGTCGCGACGATGAGAACGTTGAGAAAGAGTAAGGGAGGCCGTTTCATCTTTCTCTATTTTAATAAAACCTTATCCGTGGACGGCTGCGGCGATGATCAATGCGCTGCCGAGGATCACTGATGCGATCACGATCGCGAGCGCGATGTTTTGATCCTCTTCGATCTCTTTGCGGACTGAGAACGGCGTCGCTTTGGCAATCACGAGAAACGCGAGCGCGAAAACAATGAGGCCGAGGATCACGAACACGATCGTCGTGACCACGAGCGGCGCCAAGTTCTCCATTGGGATTACGAGTCCGAAAATGGTTGAATCAAGCATCATTTTCCTCCGTGTAAGCCATAGTGCCAGAAGTGGAACGAGCGATAGCCGTTTTGGCGTGCGTCGGGTGGTAGTTGCCGGCGCGAGCCGCCGCTGATTTCCCAACCGAGCAGCGCCGCAACGCTGTACAGGCTCACCACGCCAACAGCGAAGATTGTGTAGAGTGCTTTAAGCATTTCAAACTCCTCATTTCTTCACGAGTGCAAAATGGAACCGGTCAGGAAGAGGGGCTTGCCCCCGCTGTGGGAAGGGCGGGGGCAAGCCACCCTTCCTGACTTGTTCTATTGTTCAGGTCCAAAATCACTATTCGTCATCGTCGTCTGAGTCATCCCCGCCACCAAACATACTCTCGGACCAGCGTCGCCTCTCGAAACTGATGTGATAAATCACCATTAGCACCGGGCCGATAGACAACACGGCCAGCGCGATCAGGAAATTGATACCGCGCGTCACGTTCTGCTCGACGCGCACCGACACCACCGCCGGCTGCTGCCATCTTTCCCACTGCCCCTCCAACCGCAGCACGTATCGCCCGCCAGGCATCGACGACGTGTACGCCGAGTCGCTCTGCCCACCTTCCGACCACGACTCGCCACCCTCAACACCCTGGTAATAAGAAATTTCGATCGGAAACGATTGGACCACGCCCGTCTCGTCGTTGATCAAATCGCCTTCGAGATAAACCCACGTGTTCTGCACCGGCGACTGGCCCACCACCCGAATGTTGCGCCTGCCCTTGAGCTCGAAAGGCTCGCTGAAGAAGACCTGCGTGCCGTCTTCATTCGGCAGCGCCGGAAACGTCACCGTCTGCGAAAACACCTGCGACGTCGATCCCGCAAACAGGAATGACAGAAGCCCGGCCAACCCGAGCAGCACGATAAAACCAAGCCAGTATTTGTAAACCCACCAATGCTTGTACGGTTGATTTGGTGCGATGGTCGACGGCCGCGGCAGCCCGCTGACTGAGAACCTCTTCTCAATCTCCTGGACCGGCATGTACGTTCCGAGCGACCAGTTGATCTCGCCCGTAGCGCGCCGTTTTTTCTTCGCGTCGTTCGGATTGTCGATGTAAACAGTCGAAACTTCTTTCGAGAGCATGTAAGGCGGTTTGACGTAATCGACGCCTTGCACCTGCTCACCGGTTTCGACCTTCCAGTAAAACTCACCAAGCACGACTTCCACGCGCGCCTGTGCGTCCTGAAAAATTCGATAACCCTTGCCCTGGTAAGTAGCCGATCTCCCTACCTCAGAAACATCTCCGGGCGGAACAGCGCGCACGTAGTTCCAGTGATCGTCGCTATGGACCAGCCAGCGAAAACCGATCTGTGGGTGATAGAGTAGATACTCGCTCCAGAAGTATTGCGTGCCTTCGATCGTTACGCTGCGCGCCATCGCGCCGATTACGGTCATCTTTCCTTCCGGCACTTCGCCGGTAGTGCCGAGCGGAATCAGCGGCTGAAACCACGGCTTCTCGAGTGCTTTCAGAAAACTAAGCTGGCCTTGATTAACGTCCAGAAGCGAGTTGCAATTTGGACAAGTGACGCGCTCGGTCTTGTCGGGCGCGCGCAGCTCGAGTGGACCACCACAGTTTGGACAACCGAGCTGAGCAGCGCTGACGCGACGCTCCTCTTTTTCAGGTGCGCGCGTCGTCGTGATGCCGAGTTCCGCGAGCGTTACTTGCTGGCCGAGAAAGATGAGTGGCGGCGTTTGGTTGTAATCGATTGTTCCGAACGCGCCGTTAGCGCCGGACAGATCGGCGTAGTAGTAAGTTTCACCGGGCGTGAGCAGGTACGGAATCTCGCCTTTCGCGCCGAGTGCGGTGGCGCGTCCGGTTTCTGCGACCATGAGGGGCGTGGGCCAGGGCAGGCCATACACTTCCTGGCCAAGCTGTATCTGATCGAATGTTGGTACGTACGTGCCTTCGGGAATCGGATATTGAAACGTGATGTAGAAGCGGCCCTGCGCTTCGGCGAGCCAGCCGAGCCAGCCATTCGAGAACGTTGCGTACCACTCGTCCCACTGGCCGCCCATCTCGTGACCGAGCTGCGCGCGGCCGGTTAACTCAAAGTCCACGTCTTTCCATTTGCCGCGCAGCCCGACGTCCAGCGGCGATCCGGTTTCGACAAGCTCCGCGACCTTGCCGAGATCTTTCAGCTCGCGATCGGTGCGCGCGACTGCCGAGCGGCAATATTCACAAATGACGACGATGGATTGCCCGCTCTTGAATTCAACCGGCGCGCCGCACGACGGGCAGTTCGCCACGAGCACGCTCATTTAGCGGCTCCTGCGGCGACGTCGTGAATCATTCGGTCAAACACACGAACTTTCACGTCTGCTGCGCCGAGCATTTGTTTGAGCGTTTCTTCCCAGGGCCATGCAGCACGATTGCTACAGCAGTAGAGATTGAAAGTCGCAGCGCGAAATTCGGGATACGTGTGGCAGGTGAGATGCGATTCCGAGAGTAGTGCGAGGCCGCTGATTCCGTTTGGTTGATCGAATTGGTGCCACGCGATCTCGCCGATAACGTTCAGGCCGAGATCGTGGATGACGCGTTCGAAAATTTCACGCAGGCGATCGAGATCTGCAAGGGCCGTCGGGTCGCAGCCGCTTGCGTCGATGAGCCATTCGGTTCCTAGAGTCATAATGGCAATTGCGCGAGAGAATAAAGTGAAAACTCAGATAGAACAAGTCAATGTAGATAGAACAAGACAGGAAGAGGGGCTTGCCCCCGCTGTTGGGAGGGCGGGGGCAAGCCACCCTTCCTGACTTGTTCTATTCTGGTTGGCTCTATTTTGGCTGCTTTTTGTCTACAACTATTCGCCTGCCAATGACGCGTGTGGAAGAATTGATGGTTCAATCGGTTCGAGGAAGCGAGAGAGAGTGGGCGTGCCGTCTGTTTCCGGGCCGCGGTAAACATCAACCGCCGGATAGACGAAATGCAAGTCCTTCTTCGCGCGCGTCGTGGCGACGTAAAGCAACCGGCGCTCCTCCTCGTAATCGTCGAACTCATCCTGAAATCTGCTCGACGGAAACCATCCATCAGTCATCCAGATCAGAAAAACGTTGTCCCATTCGAGTCCTTTCGCCGAGTGCACGGTCGAGAGCGTCACGAATCCGACGCTACGTCGCGGCTGGTTCTCCTGCACCACTTCGGTCGGATCAAGCGCGATGTCGTCGAGCAGCTTCGCGGCGGTTTTGTAACGCTTGGCGATCGATTGCAAGTGCTCGAGATCGCGTCCGCGACGCTGCACGTCGTCATATTTATTTTTCAGAAGTGGACGATAGAAACGCAGCACCGCAGACAACTGCTCGCCCGGCGTTTTCGATTCAACTACGGTGCACAAGACGCGCCCTAGTCGCATCAGTTGAGCTTTGTAGGCCGGTCGCGCAGGGAAGCGCTGAAGTTTTTTGAACACTGCTGCCCTGGTCCTCGGCGAGCGAAACTCGCGCTGCTCGACGCCGAGATATTCGAGTATCTGGTAAACCGTCGCGTCGCCGATATGATCGATCAGCTTCAGTGCGCGAAACCACGAGAGCGTGTCAGATGGTTTTACGACGACGCGCAGAAACGAGAGCGCATCCTTGATATGCGCCGACTCCGCAAACCTGATCCCGCCGAACTTGCGAAACGGAATGCCGTGCTTGCCAAGCTCGATCTCAAGGTCAAACGAATGCGAGCTGGAACGGAAGAGCACGGCGATTTCGCTCAGCGGCACGCCTTCTTCGCGCAGGTCGGCGATGCGCTGCGCGACGAACCGCGACTGCTCGTTTTCGTCGTGCGCGCTTACGACAACGGGCGGCTGTCCACCTTCGATACGCGAGTAAAGGCGCTTCTTGAAGCTCTCTTTCACGTCGGAAATGATTGCGTTCGCGACGTCGAGGATCGGTTGTGTGCTGCGGAAGTTCTCCTCGAGTTTGATGATCTTCGCTGACGGGAAGAGCTTCGGAAACTCGAGCATGTTGCGATGACTCGCGCCGCGAAACGAGTAGATCGACTGAAACTCGTCGCCGACCACCGCGACGTTGTCGTGCCGCGCAGTCATCAGTTTCACGATTTGGGCCTGGAGCTTGTTCGTGTCCTGGTACTCATCGACCATGATGTAGCGATACTGGTCCGAGATCTGTTCGCGCATCGTTGCGCTGTTTTCGAGCGCTTCGCGGAATCGCACGAGCAGATCGTCGTACGTGAGCATGTGACGACTGCGTTTGAACTCCTCGAATGTTTTGAACAGCGTCTCGAGATTGTGACGCTCGTCGACAAACTGCGGGTAGTGTTGGTTGAGCACCTGCTTCAGCGACAGGACCTTGTTGACCATCATGCTGAACATCGCGGCGATGGTTCGCTTGCGCGGGAAGTGTTGCGCTTTTGTGAGACGGATCTGTCGGCGCAGCAGATCGATCAGATCTTCCGTATCGCTTTGGTCGAGCACCGTGAAGTTTTTTGCAATACCAGCTTCATCAGCAAACTTTCGCAAGACTGCATGGCCCAACGAGTGAAACGTGCCGCCGGACACACGCTGGCAACGCGCATCAGCCAAAGCCGCGGCGCGCGTCAACATGCTTGCGGCTGCGCGGCGCGTGAAAGTCAACAAGAGAACCGACTCCGGTTTCGCCCCAATCTCGACGAGACGCGCAACACGATAAACGAGCGTACGCGTTTTTCCGGTACCGGCGCCGGCGACGATCAACAACGGACCCTCAGTAGTCGTGACTGCTTTGAGCTGTGCTTCGTTTAGCTCTTTCTCGTAATCGACTGCGCGAGCGGCAGTGCGCTTCAACACCAAACGTGTTCGGGATGTGACAGGCAGAGTCTTACCGAGCTCGAGATCGCGTTTGACCGCCTTCAGCTCTTCGGCCAGCTCGACGATTGTTTGATACCGGTCTTTCGGCGTCTTCGCGAGTGCCTTTGCGAGGATCCGTTGCAAATCAGCAGGAGGCTCGGGACGACCATCACTCGGAAATCTCGGATCGCGGTGGAGGATCGCATGCATCGTGTCGATGCGGTTGTCGTGTACGAACGGGGCCTTGCCCGTCAGCATTTCGCAAAGCACTACGCCAAACGAGAAAACGTCGCAGCGTCGATCGACGCGTTGGCCCAGCAACTGTTCGGGCGCCATGTAGTTGACCGTGCCCAGCAGCGTGCCTGACTCAGTTTGAACGCCGAGCACGAGCGTTTTCTGTTCGCTGTCAGCGACGAGAGCGCGCTCTCGCTCAGCGACGAGCTTCGCGAGTCCGAAGTCGAGGATCTTCGCGTATCCATCGCGACTCAGCATCAGGTTCTCGGGTTTCAGATCGCGATGAATGATGCCTGAGTCGTGCGCGCGCGCGAGTCCGGCAGCGATCTGGATCGCGATATCGAGAGTTTCTTTGAGTTGCAGGCCGTTGTTTTTGATCTTGTCGCGCAGGGTCTGGCCTTCGACGTACTCCATCGCGATGTAAGGCTTGCCGTCGTCTTCGCCGACTTCGTAAATCGTGAGAATGTGTGGATGGCTCAGCGCCGAGGCCGCGCGCGCTTCCTGAAAAAAGCGGCGCCGGCGGTCCTGTTGCGACACGTACTCTGACGGGAGAAGCTTGATTGCGACCGTGCGCTGGAGCTTGTTGTCATAAGCTTTGTAAACGGCGCCCATGCCACCGGCGCCGATGGGTTCGAGGATCCGGTAATGCGCAATGGTTTGAACCGGGAGAGGCTTCATGTCGTAATTTTAGCCGCAGATAGACGTACATGATACAGATATGTTCTGATCAATGTGAATCACGCCGCCAGAAAAGGAGCTACATATGATATGTCCGCGTTGTACGTCAAATCAGGGTGACGACATAAAGTTTTGCACGTCCTGCGGCGCGAATCTCCAGGCGGTGCGCGAGGCGCTTCAGGCTCCCGATGCGAGTGGGAAATTCAACTGGAACAACACGTGGGTGGCCGATATGTTTATGTCGGGCCAGGTGGCTGAGCTGCGCAAGAAGGAAATGGAGCGACGCCTCGGCATCACGCCGGAAGTGAAGCGCTACGACGAAATCAAAGCGGGCGTGATCGTGAGCAGTGTCGGTATTGGCGTGGCGATCTTCCTGTATTTTCTTATGAACGCTATTGCGAACCAGGCGCCTCATGACGCTGAAGTCCTCAGAAGCATATGGATGGCGGGAGTCATTCCTTTCATGGTTGGAATCGCGCTGATCATCAATGGCGTCGTGGTGAGCAAAAAGATGGCCGAGGTAATGGAGCGCGAGGAGAAGAAGGCCAGGAGCCTGGAGGAGGGAACGGCTCCGCGCGGTTTAAAATCACCGGATACCAGTGAGTTTGTTCCGGCGAACTTTAGTGTGACGGACCAGACCACCAGACATCTGGAAAATGCGGAACGGAAGATCAGTCGATGAACAGGATTTCGGGGATTGAGAAGAGCCAGGCTCCGTGGCACCTGCGCTGGTTTTACACGACCGCATCTTCGATGTCGGCGTGATGAGCTTTATAAACCACAGATTTAACGGATTGATAAATCCGGATTTCTCTGTGAAATCTGTGGTTAACTCTTCGTTAAATTCTCGAGCTCTTCCGGCGTGCGGGGCCAGTCGTCTTTTAATAAACGGGAGAGGGCGCGGTCGGCGAGGAGTTTGCCGCCCGTCTGGCAGGTCGGGCAGTAGTTGGTTTCGTTTGAGCCGTAACGAATGCGCTGGATCTTATTGCCGCAGCGGGGACACGGCTCGCCGTATTTCCCGTGCGTCGCCATGTCAGGGCGGAACGCAGTCACTTTTTCAGGAAAACGATCCTTAGAATCGAGACGAAGGCGCTCGAGCCAGTCAGTCAACGTGCGCTTGATCGACTCGAAGAGGTGCTCGACGTCTTTATCGGAAAGTTTCTGAGTTAACGTGAACGGAGAGAGTCGCGCTTCGAAGAGGATCTCGTCAGAGTAAGCGTTGCCGATGCCGCTGAGAATGCGCGGATCGGTCAGGGCGCGCTTGAGTGTGTGGTTCTTCGCACGGATCGCGCGCGCAAACTCCTCGAGTGTGGCGTCGAAAACTTCCAGGCCACCCGGATCGAGATTGTCGAGTCCGGCTTCACCCTGGACCACGTGCAGCGAAGCACGCTTCTGCGTCCCGGCTTCGGTCAGGACGAGGCTGCCGCTGCTGAAGTCAAACACAGCCAGACTTCTACCTTTAGCAGCCTTCGCGCGCTCGTTGTACCAGTGCAGCCTGCCCGCAATCATCAGGTGCAGCACTAGCCACAGGTCTCCTTCGAGGCCGAAGCAGATCCGTTTGCCAAGCCTGCGCAGCTCGACGATCTTTTTGCCCTCGACGCTGGACAGAGGCGGCACGGCCGTTCGCAGTAAAAATGGACTGGCGATACGGACGCGTTCGAGAACACTGCCTTTTATTCGTTTCTCGAGGGCCTCGATATAAACGACGATGTCCGGCAGTTCAGGCACTAAGTTTTAATCTGCTAAACGGTACTGCGGCTCTTCATCATGCGCCAGATCCAAAGCACGATGATCGCGCCGAGTATCGATAGCAGGAGACCTGCGGGCTGAAATCCTCTGGTGTCGGAACCCCAGATGGCCCAACTCACGAGGCCGCCAAGGATCGAGCCCACAATTCCGAGAAGTATCGTGGCGATAATGCCCATCGGATCTCTTCCCGGCATGATCAGACGCGCAAGTGCACCCGCGATTAATCCTACGATTAACCACACAATGAAATTCAGCATCTGTTAGACCTCCTTGTGTGCCGCGTTTATACCACTCCTTTGAGGCAGTAACAAGAATGTGCGCCTGAGCCCGCGACAGCGGGCGGCAGAATAAAGCCTGGGGCGCAAGCCCCAGGTCTGTGGCAAAAGAAAAAGCGTCGAGCCCATGAAATGGGCGACAGCTGTCGCCCGCTATCGCGGGCTCGCACGTGTGTTTTTGCGTCTGACCTGGGGCTTGCGCCCCAGGCTTTATGCTTTCGCCCGCTTCGCGGGCGCCGTATTTGGCGTCGGACGCCATATACGGCATCGAGGTTCCTTCGAAGTGCGGAGAAGCTTCACACCTAACCTTTTAACCTTCAACAACTTACCTGAATCCGCGGCCGTGGTCTCGCCGTTGCACTACCTCACACCCGAAAGGAAGCATTCATGACCACACGAATTACACAAGTCGAGGGACAAACGGGACGGACAACGACGCTGCGAGTGGAAGGCTCGCTGCGACTCGCCGACGCCGAGCTGCTCGAGTCGACCTATCTCGAGCTGGAAGCAAAACACAAAGGTCGGATCGCAATTGATCTCGCCGGCACCAATTTTCTCGACAGCGATAGTGCGTCAGTTCTTTGTCGCCTCAAACGCAGAGGCGTCGAGTTAATCGGTCTTCATTTTTTCGTCCAGCAAATCATTCAAGCGGCTGAAAACGACTAAGGAGCCTCGTTATGCATAGCACTGTTTCATTCAACGCTGTCGCCACGTTTTTCCTGATCGCAATCATCACGTGCACAAGCGCACACGCACAAACCGAGAAGCCGATCCAGCGCGAGCGCGTCGGCGTCGAAACCGCAGAGGCGTTGCCATTGAGCCTGAACGAAGCGATCAGGCTCGCGCTCGAAAACAACAACGACATTCGCACGTCGCGCATCGACGTCGAAAAAGCGGAATACAACCTGACGGCTTCGCGTGGCGCTTACGATCCGAAGTTGTTTTCCGAAGCTTACTTCGAGCGCACGTCAACGCCAGTCGCATCGTTTCTCAGTGGCAGCGAGAACGGCTCGCTCAAACAGAAAGACTTCACGAGCCGGATCGGCTTGAGCGGCCTGGCGCCGAAGTTTGGCGGCACGTACGAAGCTCAACTGTCTTCCACACGCCTTTCGAGTAACAACTTTTTCAACGCCCTCGACCCTGCTATGTCGCAGCGACTCTCTTTCAGCTACACGCAACCGCTCGTTCGCGGTCGCAAGACTGACGACACGCGCCGGCAGATCGAGATCGCGAAGAAGAACCTGACGTTGACAGACGTGCAGTTTCGCCAGCGCGCCACGGACGTGATCACGCGCGTCGAACAGGCTTACTGGGAGCTGGTCCATGCACTCAAGAGTTTGCAGGTGCAGACCGAAGCGGTGAAGCAAACACGCGCGCAGGTCGAAACGAACAAGCGACAGGTAGTGCAGGGTGTGCTCGCGCCAATCGACGTCGTCGAGGCCGAAGCGCAGGTGAAGATTTACGAACAGAACGTTTACGCCGCACAGGAAGAAGTGACGCGTGCGGAGAATTCGCTCAAGACGCTGATGCTGCCGGATCGAAGCGCGCAGCTCTGGTCGCGTGCCCTGCTGCCCGTGACGCCAGTGAATCTTGCAGCGCCGCGCATGTTGCTGGGTGATGCAATCAACACCGCGCTCGAGAATCGTTTTGAGCTGGCGGAGCTGCGCACCAACAAAGATATCAACGAGATCAACAAGCGCTTCTATCGCGATCAAACGAAGCCGCAGGTTGATTTGCAGGTGAGCTACAGCAGCAACGGTTATGCGGGCACGCTGACTGACAACGAGAACCCGATCCTGACCGGGTTTACATCGCTCGAAAAACGCATTTCTGAGCTGTCCACGCTCGCAGGTCTTCCAGTGTTGCCGTCGAATACGTTCAACACGATTCCGGTGGATCTGCAAGGTGGCTACGGCCGTGCGTGGTCCAACCTGCTGGGCCAGGACAATCCGACAGTAAAGATTGGCGTGCGCATCTCGCTGCCGCTGAAGAACCGCACGGCAAAGGCTGAGTTGGGCCACACGCTTGCTGAAGGTCGTCGCATCGATTCTGTTCGCGCACAGGCGGAACAAATGATCGAAGCGGAAGTGCGCAACGCGATTCAGCGAGTGAAATCGGTCGAGGCGAGTATGGCGGCGGCGGAAGCAGCGCGCGTGGCGGCGGAGCAGCAGTACACGAGCGAGCAGCGGAAGTTTCAGGCGGGAATGTCCACAGTGTTTCTCGTGCTGCAACGGCAGACGGATCTCGTCGTGGCGAAGGGACGCGAGCTCGAAACGCAGACGAATTTGAACAAGGCGATTGCGGAGTTTCAGCGCGCGACGGGCAACACCTTCAGATACAGGAATGTGGCGGTTGTTTCAGATGGGTTGAGGTTGGAACAGCAGGAAGAGGACCACGCGCGCGTGGGGCAGCATTAGATAACGAGTTCAGAGTTCAGCCTTTAGGCTGCTGCTCTGGAAGACACAAGCTAAAGCTTGAACTCTAAACGCAAATATAAGGAGATTCATATGTCAGACCCGAAAGTTAACCCGAGCAAACGTAAGCCAATCAAAATCGTGATTGCATTGCTTGTTCTTCTAACTGCTGGTGGCGCTGTTTGGTACTTCTTCATTCGCACGCCCGCGGCGCCGCATAACCTGATCAAGCTCAGCGGTCGCATCGAAGGCGACGACACGACCGTCGCAACCAAGATCTCCGGCCGCATTCGTGAGATTCACGTTCGCGAAGGGGACCAGGTGAAGGCCGGGCAAGTCGTCGCTGTGATTGACGACGAACAGATCCGGGCCCGCGAACAGCAGGAACAATCAACGGTGATGCAAGCTGAAGCGCGCGTGCTGGCCGCGCAACAGCAGATAGCAGTTCTCAACGCGCAGCTCGAAGAGAGCAACATCGGTGTGGACCAGGCCCGCCTTGACGCGCAGGGTCGAGTCAGCCAGGCGGAAGCGCAGGTGGCCCATGCGGAAGCACAGCTTGCACAAGCGGAAGCTGATTACGGTCAAGCGCATTACGACGAGCAGCGTTACACCACTTTAGCGAAGGATGGCGACGTTCCCGAGCGCACCGGCAGACAGGCACGTACGACGGCTGAAGCGCAGGCCGCCGCAGTTCGCGCCGCTCGCAAGCAGGTTGATGTCGCTCGCGGAGCGTTAACGATGGCGAAAGCAAACTTGTCGAACGCTGCGATGCGAACCTCGCAAGCGACCGCGATTCGCAAACAGATCCTGCAAGCGCAGTCGGAAGTGCTGGCTGCACACGCGGAGACGGACCATGCGCGCGCCAGACTGCTCGAGGTCCAGGCGGATCGAAAGGATCTCGAAGTGGTCGCGCCAATCGACGGGACCGTGGCGACGCGATCGGCGGAACCCGGCGACGGTGTAGCAGCAGGTGCGACGCTCGTGACGCTCGTCAATCTCAACGCCGTTTACCTGCGTGGCTTCATTCCCGAAGGCGAGATTGGACGCGTGCGAACCGGGCAAACAGCGCGTGTATACCTCGATTCCGCGCCGGAACGGCCGCTCGAGGCAGTCGTGTCGCGCATCGATCCGGAAGCGTCATTCACGCCCGAGAACACTTACTTCAAAGACGATCGCGTGAAGCAGGTTGTCGGTGTCAAGTTGGTATTGAAGAGTGCCGCCGGCTACGCGAAGCCGGGCATGCCTGCCGACGGCGAAGTTATAACGGATTAATTGTAGGGGCGGCCCTCTGTGGCCGCCCCCATCGTTGAAATCAGCGCACGACAAAAGGAGCAGCATGAGCGCAGTGGCAACAACAATCGGTTACGAAACTCTTGCGGTCGACAGCTTCGCTGCACCGGAAACGGCGATCCGCGTTCGCAATCTCGTGAAGAACTACGACGGCTTCGAAGCTGTGAAAGGCGTCGACCTCGACATCGCTGCCGGCGAGATCTTCGGAATCATTGGACCAGACGGCGCGGGCAAAACGTCAGTGTTCCAGGTGCTCGGCGGTGTGATGGAGCCGACTTCGGGCGAAGCGAGGATGTACGGCAAGTCAACGGTCGACGCGCGACCGTTCGTCGGTTACCTGACGCAGACGTTCAGCCTCTACCAGGACCTGAGCGTGGCTGAAAACCTGCGCTATGTGGGCCAACTGCGATTCCTGCGTCGCAAGCAGATCGAAGAACGTGGCGATCACTACCTTCAGATGTTTGACATGTCGCGTTTCAAAGATCGCCTCGCGGGAAGTTTGAGCGGCGGCATGAAACAGAAACTCGCCCTCGCGTGTGCGCTGATCGCCGAGCCGAAGATCCTTCTACTCGACGAGCCGACAACGGGCGTCGATCCGGTTTCGCGTCGTGAGTTTTGGGACGCGCTGGCGGGACTCGCGAGCGGCGGCATGACGATGGTTGTTGCCACACCTTATCTCGACGAAGCGGAGCGTTGTCATCGCGTGGCCTTGATGTACGACGGCGAGATTCACCAGACCGGCACGCCCGCTGAGATTCGCGAGAAGCTCGGATTGCAGAGACTGGAAGTGCGCGCGGCAGACCTGGCCCAACTGGGCCAGGCTGAAGACATCCTGAATCGCATTCCGTCGATCAACGACGTGCAGCGCTTCGGTGACCGTCTCGACCTGATGGTCGCGAATGTTGAAGCGGGTGAGAAGACGGCGCGTGAGGCGCTCGCAGCGGCAGGAATTCGCGCGAGTGAGTTCAAATCCGGCGCGCCGACACTTGAGAACTCGTTCGTTGCGAAGCTGCGCGAGCTTGGTGGCGAATTGAAAGTGTCGCCGTTTCCGCGGCGTCGCCAGTTTCGACAGCGACCGGAAGGCGCGATCGCGATCGGCGCACGCGACCTCAGCAAACGTTTCGGCAGTTTCAATGCAGTGAAGAACATCAACATCGAGGTCAAGTACGGTGAGATTTACGGACTGTTGGGCGCGAACGGCGCGGGCAAGACGACCACGATCAAGATGCTGTGCGGCTTGATCGGCGCGTCGAGTGGAAAGATGGAGCTGGCGGGCGAGAGTGGAAGTTTGCGATCGAGTTTTGTGCGACAGCGCATCGGTTACATGTCGCAGAAGTTTTCTTTGTACGACGATTTGACGATTGAAGAGAACCTCAATTTCTTCGCCGGAGTTTATCAAGTGCCGCGCGAGGAGCGTGAAGAGAAGAAGCAGTGGGTGCTCGAGATGTCGGGGCTCGAAGGCAAGGGCGATCTCGTGACTGGTAGTTTGCCAGGTGGTTGGAAACAGCGCGTCGCGTTTGGTTGCGCGGTGATGCACGAGCCGAGTGTGTTGTTTCTCGACGAGCCGACGTCGGGTGTGGATCCGCTCGCGCGAAGAGCGTTCTGGAAGATGATCAATGGCTTTGCCGATCGTGGTGTTGCGGTGCTGGTGACGACGCACTACCTCGAAGAAGCAGAGCAGTGCAACCGGCTGGGTTTCATGGTGGCGGGTGAGCTCGTTGCGGAAGGAACGCCTTCGGGTGTGAAGGCCGCGCAGGGTGGTCACTTGATCGAGTTGATAACTGACGAGCCGCAGGCGGCGGCTGACTTGTTCAAGCAGACGCGCGAGCGTTGGCGGATCTCGCTGTTTGGCGATCGATTGCACGTGGTGGTTGATGCGGTCAGTGAGATCGAAGGATTAAGGAAAGAATTAGGTGCTGCGAACGTCAGTGTCCTCGACGCTTATGAGATGCCCTATTCGTTGGAGGACGTGTTTATCTCAGTAGTCGAAAAAGCACGCCGCCGATAACACGGATTTGGAGACCGATTATGAAACGGATTATTGCTCAAATGCGCAAGGAACTGACGCAGTTCTCGCGAGACAGATTGACTGTCGTGTTGGCGCTCGTGCTGCCGGTGATCCTGATGTGGCTCATTGGCTCGTCAGTATCGCTAACCGTCAGTGATTTGCCGGTGGTGGTCCAGGACCTGGACCAGACGCCAACGTCGCGCCGGTATGTCGAAGTGATAGGCGCGTCGTTGACGTTCCGGATCGTTCCTCTTCCGGTCACTGCCGCGCCGGAAAGCGCGCTCGACAACGAAGAAGCACGCGCCGCAATCGTGATTCCGCCGAAGTTTGAAGCTGATCTACAACGCGGGAGAGCAGCGGAAGTGCAGTGGTTGATCGACGGCACTGATGCCAACACGGCGAACATCATGCGCAATAACGCGGCGATGATCTCGCAGGCATTCAATCAACAGAACACTGCATCAGCGGCGCCCGCGATCCAGGCGAATACGCGGTTCTGGTTCAACCCCGGACACGATTCCGATCAGTACATTGGACCGGCAGTCTTTGCGGTCGGGCTGGCGCTCTTTCCGCCGTTGCTCGTGGCGCTCGCGATGTCACGCGAGGGCGAGCAGAAGACGATCTTGCAGGTGTACGTCGCGAGCATCAGCGCGCACGAGTATCTGTTGGGAAAAATTCTGGCATACATGATCGTCGCGATTGCTGAATGGGTTTTGACGCTCGCGCTCGCGCTGCCGATGTTTGGCATCTGGTTCAAGGGCGATCCGACGGTGTTTCTGATCAGCTCGTTTCTGTACCTGTTCTGCAATGTTTGTTTTGGTGCGATGGCGGGCGCGTCGATTCCGAACCAGGCGGCGGCAATTCAGGCCGTGCAGAATGTTTGTTTTCTGCTGTCGTTCCTGTTGTCGGGGTTTGTGTTTCCGATCTCGAACATTCCGTCGTGGCTGCGTTGGATTTCCGGTTTGGTGCCGGCGCGATATTTCGTCGAGGCGTCGCGTGATGTGTTTGTTCGTGGCGGTGGGTGGCCGGCGACGTGGCATGTGCCGGTAGTGCTGGCGGTGTTGAGCTTAGTGTTTCTCTTCAAAGGCTGGATGAGTCTGCGCAAGATGCAGATTGATGCGTAGGAAGGTGAATCATATGTTGGACCAACTTCTTAACTGGCGCTTTTGGCCGCTCTTCTTCAAAGAGCTTAACGAGCTGCGTCGCAATCGACGAATGATCGCGATGATGCTGTTGCCGCCGACGCTGAACCTCGTGTTGCTCGGCTTCGCAATGAATCCTGAAGTCACGGATCTACGACTCGGCATCATCGACGAGAGTCGCAGCGCGGAAAGTCGTGAGCTGATCTCAGCGTTCGCCGAAAGCAAATCGTTTGTCCCCGCGAAGTACTACGCTTCTGTAGACGAGCTGAGTCGCGCATTGAGCGGCGGCGAGCTTGAAGCCGGCCTCGTCATTCCGTCGGACTTCGCGACAAAGCGCACGCGTGGTGAAGTCGCCGGTGTGCAGTTGCTTGTCGATAGTGTGAACTCGAATACAGGCAGCATCGCTGGTGGTTACGCGGCGCGTGTCATCGGTGCGTTGAATGAGAAGATCTCGTTGAGCAAAGAAAGCGTGCAGCCGGCGCGTGCCTACTCGCGAGTTTCGATTTTCTACAACGCCGGACTGCAAAACTCGTGGTTCATCGTCACCGGCATGATCGGCATGTTGATGGTGATGCTTGGCGCGTTGGCAGCCTCGTCGGCAATGGTGAAGGAGAAGGAAGTCGGCACTGTCGAACAACTCCTGATGACGCCCGCGGGCAGTGCGGAGATCATTCTCGCGAAGATGGCGCCGATCTTTCTGTTGCTTTCACTTGATATTGGTTTGTCGGCCGCGGTGGGAAACTTCGTGTTTGGTGTGCCGCTGCGTGGTAGTTTGGTCTTGCTCTACGGTTCCGGAATGTTGTGTGTGCTGTCCGGGATCGGCATCGGCACGATCATCGCGACGTTCACTCGCTCGCAGCAGCAGGCTCAGCTAATGAGTTTCTTTGTGAACCCGCCGTTGTCGATGTTGTCGGGTGCGACGACGCCAATCGAAGCGATGCCGCAGTGGATGCAACCGTTGACGAACCTCAATCCGGTGAAACACTTCGCGGTGCTCGCCCGCGGTGTGATGCTGAAGGGCGTCGGTCTCGAGGTGCTCTATCCAAACTTCCTGGCGCTCGTAGCGTTCACGACAATCCTCGTCGGCGTGAGCGTGTGGCGCTTCCGTAAACAGTTGAACTGATGTCAATATAGACCAGTGAAAACGGTGACGCGATTAGTGATAGTGGCGGTGATTGTCGGTGCAATTTACTTCGCGACGATCGGGCGCGACCAGTTCTACGACTTGCTCGACTTCTTTTATGAAATCATTGGGTCAATCGCGGGCATTTACCTGAAGAAATAATCCGCGGCTAACGAATCTTTTTCGCGCCATAAAGCTCCGTAAATAAAAAGCGAATCTTCCCATCCTTTCCCGGGACAAAGACGATTTCATTCTCATTCTGCTCGCCAAACGTAAACTTCCGCTCACCACTCTTCGTCATCGCATACTCTTTCCCATCAAACTTCATGTAAAGCTTGCCATCTTTGATCGACACTTCCCACGTCTGCGGTGCGTGCGAGTAAGTGCCAACGTATTGACTGATTTCTGACGCTGCTGCTGGCGCAACCGCCGCGGGCTTTTGTTCCTCCTCGTCCTTCAATCCCAACCCGAGCTCCGTTGCTTTATTGAGACTCTTCCGCATCGTCTCGCCACTCTTGTTCGTCAACACTATCACCGCAAACTTTCGCGACGGCACCATCTGGATCATCGATCCGTAACCGCGACTGAACCCGCCGTGGCCCACAAACTCCAGCCCTTTATATTTGAAAACGGTGAGACCGTAGCCGTAATACGAATCGCTCTCGCCCGGCACCGCCACATGATGTCCGAACATCTGGTTGATCAACGATGACGACAGGAGCTGCTTGCCTTCCACTTTACCGTCGTTCATCAGCGCGATGACCCAGCGCGAGAGATCTTTCGCGTTCGAGAAGATCGACCCGGCAGGCCACATCGCCACGTTATTGAACATCGGCCGGATGATCGTGGCCTTGCCTTGCTGGACCACGTGGCCCGTCGCGAATGGATAAGTGACCGCCATGAACGGGCGCAGTGTTGTTCGCTCCATTCCGATTGGCTTGAACAGTAGCTCTGTCATCGCATCAGCGTACGGCTTGCCTTGCAGCTCTTCGACCACTAAACCGGAGAGCCAGAAACCCGCACTCGAGTACGAATAGATCTCACCTTGATCGGCGAAGAAGACGTCGTCTTTCCACGAGCGGATCATGTTGCTGAGCGACGGGTCATCATTTGAAATCACGGGCGCCGCAAAGTCGCGAATGCCCGCAGAGTTGCTCAAAAGATGGTGTGGTGTCACCTGGGCCAGCTTCTCGTTCAGCCCTTTCACGCGGCTGCCGATCGGCTCGTTCATCTTGATCTTGTTGTTTTCAGCGAGCGTGAGTAACGCCGCGGCCGTGAACATCTTCGTTGTCGAGCCGAGACGGAAGAGCATCTCGGGTTGCATCTCTGCATTCGTCTCGACGTTCGCCACGCCGAACGCCTTTTGATAGACGACCTGGTCGCCGCTGATGACCGTGATTACCGTGCCCGGCGTGTTCTTTTCTTTGAGCTCCGTTGGGATTAGTTTGTCGAGCTCGGTAAAGTCGATCGGCGGGGTGGTCGCAGGCTTAACTGGTCCCGGTTTAGCGATCGCTTGAGTAACAAAGCCAAGACAAAACACCACCAGCCAGCAGATTTCACGCGTTCGTTTCATATTGTCTCCTGAAGGATTGCGGCTTAGAGCAAGCGCTGCTTATACGCACGCACTCCGATCAGGGTTCTTGGATAATGGTCCAAATAAATGGAGAGAAGGCCAGTAAACGCCTTTAACCACGGATTACACGGATCTTAATTCACGGATCGTGTTTGAGTAATCTGTGTAATCTGTCGTTCCTTACGCTGCTCGGAAGGGCTGTTCGATCAGTTTGACACCGGCCACGAAGCCAGCTACTTTCACAGCGTACCCCCACCAGTTTGTTATTCACGAAAGTCTCCCCTTCGACGCCTTAATGCATTAAATAGTGTGGTTGTAAGTGCCTCACAAATCGATCCGTCCTTGCTCCCTTTTCTCGACGCGAGTAACGCGCGCGAGGAAGCTGCGGCGCTTGCGCGCCTTAATGCCGAGCAGATCGAGCCGACCATCCGGCGCGGCTTAGGATACAAACTCGGCTCCTCTCGCCAGGAACACGAAGAGCTCTATAACGACATTCAACTACGCCTGCTCAAGCGCCTGCGCGCTTTGAAACAGGATCCAGCCGGGAACCAGATCGTGAACCTGCGCGGGTATGTCGCAACCGTGACGCGCAACACGTGCGACGAATACCTGCGACAGCGCTATCCACTGCGCCGGAGTTTGAAAGATAAAATTCGCCGCCGCCTGCTCAGTCACGCTGAGTTCGCGTTGTGGGAAGACAGGGAACATAACTGGCTCGCCGGGCTTTCCTACTGGCAGGAGTTGGACCACAAGCTCAAGGAAGAGCACCGCGAGCTGCAAGAGCGACTAAAAACGGAATGGCAGTGGGTAGATGTACACCGTCTCGATCTCGATGACTTGTTGACAACGATCTTCCGTGTTGCGCGTGGGCCAATCGACCTCGACGAGCTAACACAACTGATTGCTGGACTTTGGCGCGTCGAAGATCATCCAGCCGAATCGCTCGACGCCGTTACGAATGCTGCGCTCGAGGAGCAGCCGGGTGCAGACGTCAATCCGGCGACAATCATTGAACGCCGCCAGTCATTGCAAATGCTCTGGCGTGAAATCTGCCAGTTGCCGCGGCGCCAGCGTGTGGCGCTCCTGCTTAATTTGCGGAACCCTAACGGGATTAACGTTATTACGCTGTTGCCGGCGACGGGCGTTGCTACGTTTGAAGAGATCGCGCAGACGTTGGAGATTCCAGTGCACGAGTTTGAGCAACTCTGGGCGCAGTTGCCTGTGGATGACCTGTATCTCGCCGACTATCTCGGCGCGACGCGGCAGCAGGTGATCAATTTACGGAAGACAGCGCGCGAACGTTTACTTAAGCGTATGAATGGACCAGGGCGCTGAGAAAAAGATGATCGAGCATCCGACAAAACGGGAACTGGATGGATATCGCTCGCGCGTACTGGCGCCCGCTGACTTCCTCTCCGTTCACCGCCACGTGAGCACTTGCGCACGTTGCGCTGTGCAATGCGATTCGCCTGCCGATTACGCGCGTGACGTAGAAGATCTGCATGCGGCATTGCTCGAAGTACCGGACGACACGCCTTATCATCTCTCTGAGGCTGAAGTGACAGCCTACGCGCGCGGCACGTCGAACGAGATCGATCTGGAGATCGCAGAGAGTCATTTAAGTGTTTGCGAGACGTGTCTTGCCGAGGTGCAACGACATGCGCCGCGCGAGGTGAAGACGTTCAAGCCACGAGGTTTGCCGTTCCTGAATGCGTGGCGCGTCGCAGCGGCCGTGGCCTGCGGCATTATCGTGATCGTGTTGGCGATCTGGCTGCTGCGAAGTAAGCCGGTGGCGCCTCAGGAGCAAGTTTTCAATCCAGCCAACACGAGTAGTCCACAGAGCTCGCCGGCTGCTGAGGCACAACCGTCCCGCGAACCTGATGCAGAGCTCGCGCTCGTGTTGAATGACGGTAACCGGAAAGTCACCGTTGATAAGCAAGGCACGTTAGCGGGCCTCGAGCGGTTGCCAGTACCCATCCAACAGAGGGTCCGCGCTGCGTTGCAAGCAGGCAAGCTCGAGCCGTCGCCCGCGTTGGCCCAACTCGCGAGCGCGCCCAGCACGTTGCTCGGTGAGTCAGGCAATGGTTTGCCGTTTCGACTCGTTGGACCAGTTGGCGAAGTCGTACGCAGTCAACAACCCACGCTCCGTTGGCGCGCGCTCGCCGGTGCACAGAGTTACACGGTGACGGTGACCGATGCTGATCTGAATGTGGTGGCGACCAGCCCGCCACTCAATACGACTGAGTGGCGCATCTCGAAACCACTCAAAGAGGGTGGAATTTATTCGTGGCAGGTAACAGCGTTGAAAGATGGTTTGAAGATTACTTCGCCTGTATTGCCGGCGCCGCAGGCGAAGTTCAAAGTGATCGATCGCTCGACAGCGGAGATGTTGCAGCAGGCTCGACGTGCCTATCCCGACTCGCACCTCACTCTCGCTGTGCTCTATGCCGAAGCAGGTCTTGTTGACGAAGCAGAGCAGGAGTTGCGAGCGGTCGTCCGTGATAATCCACGTGCCGGCATCGCGCAGAAATTACTGCGGCAGGTCCAGGCGATGCGGTAAGCGTAACTGTAGGGGCGGCCCTCTGTGGCCGCCCCAGGCAGAATGGCAATCTGGGGCGGCCACGAAT
>DATHTI010000052.1:0-8133 GCA_035463335.1 Pyrinomonadaceae bacterium
CGTTCTGGCCCGGTGCGCCACTCGTCGCGTGTCGCCGCCAGACTAACGGCTATCAGAGTCTCAATCTGCGCAGTCTCGACGGCGCAACTCTCAAACGACTCGGGTTTCTTGCGGTCGCAGACAAGTCGGCTCAACTTCCGGCGCTGCTCCGCGAGATTGAAGCTCATGGCGGCACGGGCGAGCTGAAACTTCCGGACACATTCGAGCAACCCTCGGATGAAGGCGCAACTTCGCTGCCGCGGAAGATCAAGTTCAGCCACCTGCGCGCCGCGTACGACATCGTTTCGTCGTTGCACTTCAGCGGCGATCAAAGCGGCGCCGCAAACACTGCGCTCGCCGGGTTGCAAGGTCTTATCAAAGCCGATCGGTGGGCCATCTACCTCTTTTCCGAAGAGAAAGGTTTTGAAACCTCGACACTCGAAGCTATCGCAGTCAAAAAGGCGGGCGAGGAAGGCACGCGGAACGAAGATGAATGGTCACAACTCGAGCCGGATCTGCCGATCGGCTCGGAAACGAAAGCGGCAAAGCGTGCGGCCGCGGGAATGGGAATCGTCAAGCGCAAAGAACGCGGGCAGTTTGTTGTCGCTGTTCCTTTGATCTGTGGTGAGCGGATACTCGGTGTTATTGAAGGCGTCCGTGATGGTCATGGCTCGCATGCGTTCAAGAAGACTGACGTCGAGCTGCTCGACTCACTATCTCTCCCCATAGCTTCCGCTCTCGCGAATGCGGTTCGCATCGCCGAGGCCGAGCGTCTCTCACAGACCGACGATCTCACGAAGCTTCACAACGCGCGTTACCTGCGACAGTTCCTCTTGAACGAGATCCGCCGCGCGCGTCGTTACCAAACAAGTGTCGCCGCACTATTTCTCGATCTGGACGACTTCAAACAGATCAACGACGTGCACGGTCACCTCGTCGGCTCGCACGTCTTAATGGAAATGGCCGCCGTAATCCTCTCGTCGATACGCGATACTGACGCCGTCGCGCGCTATGGCGGTGACGAGTTTGTGATCGTTCTGCCCGACACCGGAACAGAGCTGGCAGGACAGGTAGCTGAACGCATTCGTCAGAAGATAATCCGGCATAATTTCAACGGTGGGCGGCGTCTTCAACTCTCGTTGACTGCGAGTTTCGGAGTCGCAGCCTTTCCGAAGCACGCTTCATCCCCCCAACAACTAATCGCCTGCGCGGATACAGCCATGTATGAAGCGAAGGCCGCCAACAAAAACTGTGTGCGTTTTGCGGCAGATCTGGCCAGTAAGCGGACCACAGTAAACCTGGAAACAACAGATTACACGGATATCCGTGACAATCAACCAGCATCCGTGTAATCCGCGGCTAACTCGTGTATATTTTCTCGTTTACGCGGTGTGTGCTCAGGGTGTATCTTAGGATTTCGGACGTTTGGGCGACATTTACCGCCGATTCCCACCCGAAGTTCCATTCTACAACCGCGGGAAGTGAATAAAATTCTAAATGGCGTTCAAATCTATCTTTAGTCTGTTTTCGAGCGACCTCGCTATAGATCTTGGAACGGCGAATACACTCGTTTATGCAAAAGGCCGCGGCATTGTCGTATCTGAACCTTCTATTGTCGCAATTAATAAAGTTACAAATCAGGTCGAAGCTGTCGGACGTGATGCGAAAGACATGTTGGGCCGTACGCCCGGCAACATCGTCGCTATCCGGCCCATGAAAGACGGTGTCATTGCGAACTTCGAAGTCACCGAGAAGATGCTTCAGCACTTCATTCGCAAAGCCCACAACGGAAAAACGTGGGTGAGCCCGCGCGTCGTCATCGGCATTCCGTCAGAGATCACGCAGGTCGAACGACGCGCCGTCGAAGACTCCGCGTATCGTGCGAAAGCTTCGGAAGTCTATCTCGTTGAAGAAGCGATGGCAGCGGCGATCGGCGCCGGTCTGCCGATCACTGAGCCACACGGAAACATGGTGGTCGACATCGGTGGCGGCACGACGGACATCGCAGTGATCAGCTTGAGCGGTATCGTCTACTCGCGCGCGGTGCGAGTCGCCGGAAACGAGATGGACGAGGCGATCATCCAATACATCAAGAGGAAGTACAATTTGCTGATTGGTGAACGAACTGCCGAAGCGATCAAGATCGAGCTCGGCTCAGCTTACCCGCTTGATGAGCCGCTGTCGTACGAAGTGCGTGGCCGTAATTTGATCGAGGGAATTCCGAAGACGATCACGATCACGGACGAAGAAGTTCGCGAGGCACTGGCTGACTCGATATCGACGATCATCAACGCTGTACGCGTCGCGCTCGAGCGAACACCGCCCGAGCTTTCAGCAGACATCGTAGAGCGTGGCATCGTACTGACCGGCGGCGGCGCGTTGTTGAAGAATCTCGACAAACGACTTTCGATCGAGACCGGGTTGCCGGTATCGCTGGCCGACGATCCGCTCGCGTCAGTAGTGCTCGGCACCGGCAAAATGTTGTCAGACTTCGATCTCCTCAAGCGTGTGAAGTGGGAAAACACGATGGTCAGCGGCATGTAATGTTTAGAGTTCAAGCTTTAGCTTGTGATCTTAGAATCTAGCCACCTTATGTATTCCGAGAAGCAGCCTAAAGGCTGAACTCTAAACTTGATTGGTTTAAGATTTAGCACGTGGCTTCGGTTCGTACACAAAAAGAGATTCGACAACGAGCTCCCATCTGGCTCATAACGCTGCTTGTCGGCAATCTGATAATCATGGCTGTTGACGCGAAAGACGCCGATGGCGGCCAAAAGGTGCTGCGCATCTGGACCCAGGCGTTCGCCTCTCCGCTGCAAAGCGCCTCATCAAAAGCGACCGGCGCGACCACCGGCTTTTTCCAGCAGATCTGGAACTTCCGCAGCACTGCCTACGAGAACGAACAACTCAAAGAGCGGCTGTCGCAGGTCGAGAATGAGCTGCATACCGCGAAAGATGCTGCCGCTGAGAACGAGCGTCTCAAGGCACTGCTGAATCTCAAGGAGCAGACGAACATCAAGAGTGTTCCGGCTCGCGTGATCGCGCGCGATCCTTCCGTATGGTTCAACACGATCACAATCAATCAGGGCAGCATGGCTGGAATTGGAATGAATATGCCGGTCGTCACGGCTGGTGGCATCGTGGGCCGCGTCATCACTGTCGGTCCCTGGGCGTCGCAGGTCATGCTGATCACGGATGAGAAGGCCGGCGCCGGCGCCGTGGTGGGCCAGCTCGGATCAGGCGCGCTCGGCTCCGTCCGCGGACGTGCCGATCTCGGTGTCGGATTGATCGAGATGCGTTACGTTTCCGGCCTCGAGAAAGTGGAAGTTAATGACTACGTGATGACGACAGGTCAGGACGGAATTTATCCACCCGGCCTGAACATTGGCCGCGTTGTTGAAGTCAAGAACGGAACGGCGACTCAGGCCCACCAGATTCTTATTCAACCCGGCGCCGGACTTGATCGCCTTGAGGAAGTCGCGGTACTCCTCTATCAGCCCCCGCCGCGTTCTGTGCCCGAACAGACTCCGCAGAACGCAGACCGAACCAGGAGATGATCTGAGTGGCAATTGGCAAGCGGTTCAATTGGCAACGCTTCTATGTCGAAGCTTAAAATTGCGGTAGTTTTAGCGGTCTCAATCCTGCTCCAGCTTTTGCTGCGTGAGGTTTGGCGACCACTCTCCTATATAGACTTTCCCCTCGTAGTTGTTGTTTACATCGCTTTACAACGTGACGCATGGCAAGCCCTGGTTGTCGGCACACTCGCTGGATTGATTATCGACGCTGCGAGCGGAGGGTTGATTGGTGCGGGAGGTTTCTCGAAGACGCTGACGGCGTACATCATCTATTTCGCCGCCACGCGCGTAAATCTTGAAAACCCGTTGTTGCGGATTCCGGTGCTCGCGGCCGGCTCGGTGCTGGATTCCGCTATCTACGTTTTTTGGCAACGGGTGCTGGGCAATCCGCCGGCCGTGCCGTTTGTACAGACGATGTCTTATAAACTAATCGCGACGACAGTAGCTGGCACTCTGGTGCTCTACGTGCTCGACGCACTGGTAGCCGAGCGCAATGCGCAACGACGACAGTTCGCGACGCGCCGCCGCGTTGCACGCCGCTCGACCGGACCGTTACGGAGGAGATAGCCACAAAAAGGCACAAAATGCACAAAATCGAATGGAAAGAACAAGTGCTTTTTCTGGCTTTTGTGGCATCTAAACCGCTTTATGAAATTTGAAGACACATCTCAAAACCTGCGCGCGCGCTTGCGGTTTATTCAGGTACTCGTCATCGCGATGCTCAGCTTGCTCAGCATCCGGCTGTATGTCCTGCAGGTAGTCAGAGGTGAGCGCTACGCCGAAATCGCGGAAAACCAGCGCCGTCGTCGCCTTCCAATCCCAGCGCCGCGCGGCATGATCTTCGACCGCGAAGGCCGCGTGGTCGTCGATTCGCGTCCGACCTACAACGTGATTCTCACGCGCGAGGACGTGAAGGGTAAAGATCTCACGTCATTGATCGAGCCACTGTCGGAAGGCCTTAGCGTCGATAAAGATTTCCTGCGCGATTATTTCGAGATGGTGAAAACCATGCCGGCGTTCGAGTCGATTAAGGTCAAGGAGAACGCTTCGCCGGGCGACATTGCGTGGGTCGAGGCGCACAACTACGAATACCCCGAGTTGCGTGTCGAGCAACAGCCGCAACGACGTTATCCGGAAAACGGCTCTTTCGCGCATGTGGTTGGTTACGTCGGTGAGATCAGTCCGGAGCAACTCGAGAAACAAGTCTACAAAGACAAAGGCCTCAAACCAGGCGACATCATCGGCCAGAGTGGTATTGAGCAAACCTACGACGACTACCTGCGCGGCAAAGACGGTTATCGTGAAGTTGTAGTGGACAGTCGCGGGCGTATTCAGGACGAGATCGACGTGGTCCCACCGGTACCGGGACGGGATCTCGTGATGACGATCGATCTCGACCTGCAACTCGCCGCGGAAGAGCAACTGCGGAATTCAGTCACCAAACGTGGAGTAATCATCTCGGAGGATCCAAACACCGGCGAGATCCTCGCGATGGCTTCGGCTCCGACTTTTGATCCAAACCTATTTTCACAACGAATCAAAACGAAAGAAGGGCGCGCGGAATACGGGAGGCTTTTGAACGATCCGGAAACGCCACTGATTAATCGCGCGATTCAGAGTCGCCAGCCGCCTGGCTCCACGTGGAAGATCCCGATGGCCATCGCCGGTTTGAAGCAAGGTGCCATCACACTCGAACGCTCGAATCTCGTTTGCGGCGGTGGTATCACGATTGGCAACAAGTTCACGCGTTGCATGGGCAATCATGGATCGCCTGACGTCAAGGCCGCCATCACCCATTCATGCGACGGTTATTTCTATCGCCTCGGATTGAAAATGGGGATCGATGGCATCGTCCAGATGGTTGACGACTTTGATCTCAACAAGCGCACCGGTATCGATCTTCCAAACGAAATCATGAACTACACACCTTCGCGCGAGTTCAAACGCAAAATGCAGCCGCGCGATCCTGAATGGCGCGACATCGATACTGTCTACGCGTCCTTCGGGCAGGTCTACGACGTTATCACTCCTATTTCGTTGCTGCGCACGATTGCGGGAATCAGTGTTGATGGTCACATGTACATTCCGCACGTGTTGAAGGAAGTGAAAGCATTCGGCACTCCGGGCACGCCCGATTACAAGCCGCCGGTGACATTCCAGCCACTCGACCCGTCGCGACCGAATCCGAAAATAATTCCGATTCCGGAAGCGATCGATCAGGCCGTGGTTCAGGGTATGTGGCAAGTGGTGAACGCCGGCGGCACAGCCGGGCGCATCAAGATGGATGGATTTGATATCGCTGGCAAGACGGGAACGGCGCAGGTCGTCGGGCTCGGCAAGGACGTCGGCAAGAACAAGGACCACGCGTGGTTCGTCTCGTACGCTCCAGCTTACAAACCCGAGATCGCATTCGTCGCTCTCATCGAGAACTCAGGCTTCGGCGGCACCCACGCGGCGCCGGCCGTTCGCGGAGTTTACGATGTTTACTATCGCAAGACGCGACACGAAGAACCACCGGGAGCAGTGAAACCGCAGATCGCGAAGACAGAACCGACCGAAACGAATAAACCGGCTAATAGGAAGAAACCTGCCGCTGCCACTGCCGCCGGGCAAACCGCAGTCAACAACCAGTAAGCTTTATTAGATGGTCGCGATTATTCACAAACGCAGTTGGCGTGACTTCGATTGGATCCTGGCGCTGCTCGCCATCGGGATCGTGTTGTTCGGCACGATCCAGATTCGCAATGCGCAGCCGACGGAAACTTACTGGGCCAAGCAACTTATCGGGCTTTCGATCGGTCTGGTGGCGATGCTCGCGATCGCTTTCACTGACTACCGGCGCCTGCTCAATCTCGCACCTGCTTTTTACATCTTCGGATTGATCCTGCTCATCCTTGTTCTCTTCCCCGGCATCGGCTTGAAGATCAATGGGCAGCGGGCGTGGATCAAAGTGCCTTTCATAGGCCAGTTTCAACCTTCCGAGTTTGTGAAGGTCACGACGGCGATGATGCTGGCGCGATATTTCGGTAAGAACCGTATCGACGTCCTGACGATCAAAGAGATGATTGTCGGCGGACTAATTTTAGCCCTGCCGATCGGGCTGATCCTGCTCGAGCCTGATGTCGGCTCAGTGCTGACGTACATACCGATTCTCGCGGTCGTGCTCTTCCTGTCTGCGATCAGGTTGCGATTGGTGCTTGCAGCGGCTGTGCTTGCAGTGGTCGCGATTCCCGGTGCCTACGTGGTGGGCGTCAAAACCGGCGCGGTAAAAGCTTACCAGCAGGAACGTATCAACGTGATTCTCGACCCCGAGAATGCTGACCGGCGTGGTATCGGTTACCACACCTGGCAGTCGATTCTCACCGTCGGTGAAGGCGGGCTAATCGGGTCGCGCTCGTCAGTCGAATTCTCGCAGAGTGGACTGAAGTTTCTGCCCGAGCCACATACTGATTTTATTTACGCTGTTACCGCTGAGAATACCGGTTTCGCGGGCTGCGTCCTGGTCCTGCTGGCTTACGTGATATTGCTTTCACGTTTGATCACGGGCGCGCGTCGCGCGTCGGATCGCATGGGCATGCTCTTCATCATGGCCTTCGTGGGTGGTCTGACATTTCAAATCTTTATCAACATCGGCATGGCCCTGGGCATCTCTCCGGTGATCGGTGTCCCGTTACCCCTGATGAGCGCCGGCCTCGCCTCCCTCATAGCCACCTTCATCGCCATCGGCTTCGCGATCAGCGTCCAACTCCGGCGCTTCGTAAACTAGCCACAAAAAGGCACAAAAGCACATAAGCTGAAAATGGGAAGCGCCCTATAGAACTGGACGTCTCTCAATTTCAGCTTATGTGCTTTTTGTGCCTTTTGTGTACTAAGGCTTTTTTGCGTTCTTTTGTGGCGGGAGGGTGTTGCAGTAGGTGCCGTAGGCGGGGCGGTAGCCGCGGTCCTGGGCCTGCTTCTGGGTCATGTAGACGCCCTGCCTGGTTTTGCCGTAAAGCTTCGAGGTGGGACAGTGATAGAAACCATATTCGGTATCAACCCACACTCGGACCGTCGGAATACCGCGTGACGGCGCCGGGTTCTTCTGTTGCGCCATCGCGGTGGAAACGAACAGAAAACAAACGATAACTAAAGCTCTTTTCATCGGTTCTCCGGTTCTTTCAAATAGTCTTCCCGTTCTTTCGGCGTTAGCTCCCTCGTCACCCGCTGGCTAATCAAGGCACGCACTTCGTCAAACGGCGCAAATGCCTCACGTGGATAGATGCCTGTTGTGTAATCTTCGCTCGCTGTAAACACTGATTTTCCATCCGGGCTGAACAGCGCGTTGAGGACCGGTCCCTTGTGATGCAACAACGTCGCGATGCTTTCACCAGTCTCTGCATTCCAAATGCGCGCCGTGTTATCCGCACTCGCAGTCACAATCAATCGCGAATCAGGACTGAACGAAGCACTATTCACCTGGCCCGTGTGACCATCCAGCGTTTTGACGACGTTTCCCCTGTTCGGGTCGCAAACCCACGCGTCTTCGCCACTCGTCGCCACGATGAACCGCCCGTCCGGACTGTACTCCGCGCTCAATACC
>DATHTI010000053.1:0-5180 GCA_035463335.1 Pyrinomonadaceae bacterium
ACGTGTATGTTTCCACCGTTGCGGGATAGCCCGCGAGATCCCGCACTGATGCGCATGCAGATGGAAGTACCTTCGTCTCTCGAAAACCCACAATAAGTGGGTTTGCCACAAATCCGACACGGACTTTTTTTCTAACGCGCGCAAAGCCGACCGAAATCATGGGTTTACGTTTTTGCAGCCGCTCGGTTGATATGAATCGCGCGCGCAAATTTCATTTTATGACCGACAAAATTCTCATTTTATGACCGAGAAATTTCACTTTATGACCGAACCCACACCAACCGAAACCAAGCTCGCCACATCAAGAACGCTTGCTGAATGAGCGTTCATTCAGTATTATGCAGGACTGTTAATCTGGTGGGAGTGTCGGAGGTGGAGATGCGCGTTGAGAGGGCGGCGGTGCTGGGGAGTGGGACTATGGGGGCGCAGATTGCCGCGCATCTCGCGAATGCGGGTGTGCCGACCCTGCTGCTCGATATTCCGCCGCGTGAGCTAACACCCGATGAAGAGAAGAAGGGACTAAAACTCGATAGTCCACTCGTGAAGAATCGTATTGCGCGTAGCGGGCTCGAGGCGGCGGTGAAGGCAAAGCCGGCCGCATTCTTTGTGCCTGAAAATGCTTCGCTCGTAACTGCCGGAAACTTTGATGACGACCTTCCGAAGATTAAAGATTGCGATCTGATCATTGAGGCCGTTGTAGAGAACTTAGAGATCAAACGCTCGCTGTTCGAGCGTGTCGAGCAGTATCGACGACCAGGATCAATCGTCGCTTCAAATACGAGCGGCATTCCGATTCATTTGCTCGCGGAAGGCCGCTCTGACGACTTCAAGCAACACTTCCTCGGCGTCCACTTCTTCAATCCGCCGCGTTACCTGCATCTCGTCGAGATTATTCGCACTGAATGGACCAAGCCTGAAGTCTCCTGTTTCGTTTATGGCTTTCTCGATCAGCGTCTCGGCAAGGGTGTGGTGCCGGCAAAGGATCGTCCAAACTTCATCGCGAATCGCATCGGCACGTTTGGTGCGCTCTTCACGATCAAGACGATGCTCGACGACGGCTACTCAATCGAGGAAGTCGATAAGATCACTGGTCCAGCAGTCGGTCGACCGAAGTCGGCAACATTCCGGACCTTTGATCTGGTCGGACTAGACGTTTTCACACACGTTATCAAGAACCTTTACGAAGCGCTGCCCGAAGACGAAGAGCGCGAGATGTTTGTCGTGCCGGAAGTGCTCGGCAAGATGGTCCAACGTAATCTTTTGGGCAACAAGACCAAGGCCGGCTTCTATAAAAAGCAGAAAGGCGAAGGCGATAAGCGCGAAATCTGGGCGCTCGACACCGCCACACTCGACTATCGCCCTTCAGAAAAGGTCAAACTTCCTTCGCTCGACATGGCCAAGAACATCGAGGATCTTCCCGAGCGAATCAAAGCGCTGACGTGGGGCAAGGATCGCGTGGGCGCGTTTTTGTGGAAGACGCTTTCGAAGACGCTCACCTATGCCGCAAAACGAATTCCCGAAATCGCGGACAACGTAGTCGAAGTCGATCGCGCGATGCGCTGGGGCTTCGGCTGGGAGCTGGGACCGTTCGAGGTTTGGGATGCGATCGGGGTCGAGAAGTCTGTGGCGCGGATGCGTGAAGAAGGCTTCGCAGTGCCGGCGAATGTCGAGCAGATGCTCGCGTCCGGCGCGACCTCATTCTATAAGAAAGAAAATGGACAACAGTCGTACTTCGACTTCGCGAGTGGCAAGTATGTCCCACTCACCGACCAGCCCGGTGTTTTGATCCTGAAGTCGATCAAGGAACGCACGGGAGTCATCAAGAAGAATGCGGGCGCTTCGCTGATCGACATCGGCGATGGCGTTGCGTGTCTCGAGTTTCACTCGAAGATGAACGCGATTGGCGGCGACACGCTTCAGATGTTGAAATTCGCGCTCGGCGAAGTCGAGAAAAATTTCGTCGGGCTCGTCGTCGGCAACCAGGGCGTGAACTTCTGCGTTGGCGCAAACATCATGTTGATGTTGATGGAAGCGCAGGAGGAAAACTGGGAAGAGCTCGACATGATGGGCCGCGTTTTCCAGAACGCGACGATGAGTTTGCGTTACTCGCCGAAGCCGGTTGTTGTCGCTCCGTTCCAGATGGTGTTTGGCGGCGGTTGCGAAATGGTGCTGCACGGCGACCGAGTGAGAGCAGCAGCCGAGACGTATATCGGACTGGTTGAGGTTGGCGTCGGAATTATTCCAGCGGGCGGCGGCACGAAAGAGATGTTGTTGCGCATGATGGATTCGATTCCGAAGGGTGTTGACGATGCGGATCCCTTTCCGTTCGTGAAGCGCGCGTTTGAGACGATCGCGCTTGCGAAGGTCGCGACTTCAGCAGAGGAAGCACGTTCGCTGGGTTTCCTGGCGGCGGATGATTCAATCTCGATGAATGCCGATCGACTGATCGCCGACGCGAAGAAGGAAGTGTTGGCACTCGCGGCGAGCGGATATGTGCAACCTCAACAACGCAAAGACATTCTCGCGCTGGGCGCGCCCGCCCTTGCGACGTTGAAACTCGGCATTCACCAGATGAAGCGCGCAGGATATATTTCGGACCACGACGCGGAGATTGGGACGCAGCTCGCGCGGATTCTAACGGGCGGCGAGTTGAATCACCCGACGCGTGTTTCGGAGCAGTATCTGTTGGATCTCGAGCGTGAAGCGTTTCTGAAGTTAGTGGGTATGCGCAAGACGCAGGAGCGGCTCGCGCACATGTTGAAGACAAGCAAACCGTTAAGAAATTAGCTACGGATTTTACGGATCTTTAAAGGCAGATTAAGACGGATCAGATTAGGGGTTTAGTTATGAGAGATGCGGTGATTGTTTCGGCGGTTAGAACCGCGGTCGGGAAGGCGCCCAAAGGGACGCTGCGCACGACGCGTCCGGATGAGATGGGGGCGACGGTCATTAAAGAAGCGCTGGCGCGCGTTCCCGGGCTCGAGATGTCAGAGATTGAAGATGTGATCATGGGTTGCGCGATGCCCGAGGCAGAGCAGGGAATGAACGTTGCTCGCGCGGCTGCGATTCGCGCTGGTCTGCCGGTTGAGACGAGCGCGATGACGATCAATCGCTTTTGTTCGTCGGGCTTGCAGTCGATTGCGATGGCGGCTGATCGGATCAAGAGTGGTGGCGCGGAAGTGATCGTCGCGGGCGGTTTGGAAACGATGTCGATGATCCCGATGGGCGGTCACATCATTCGTCCGAATCCTCATCTCGTCGAACATTATCCTGACTTTTATCTAAGCATGGGACTCGCGACGGAGAACGTGGCGCGCAAGTATGAAGTGACGCGCGAGGAGCAGGATGAGTTTGCGCTGCGCTCGCACACGCGCGCTGCCGCGGCGCTGGATGCTGACAAGTTCAAGGATGAAGTGGTGCCGTTGCACGTCGTACTTGAAGACATGGATGAAAACGGAAAGAAGCAGCGACGTGAAGTCATGTTTGACAAAGACGAGGGCGTCAGGCGCGACTCGTCAGCGGAAGGTCTGGCGAAGCTCAAGCCGGCATTTCACGTGAAGGGAACGATCACCGCTGGTAACGCGTCGCAGATGTCTGACGGCGCCGCGGCGGCAATCGTGATGTCTGACTCACGTGCACGTGAGTTGGGTGCAAAACCGATGGCGCGCTTTGTTGCTTACGCGACCGCCGGCTGCCCGCCTGAAGAGATGGGTATTGGACCAGTGTTTGCGATTCCGAAGGCTTTGAAACTCGCCGGACTGACGCTCGCCGATATCGATGTGATCGAGTTGAACGAAGCGTTCGCGGCGCAGTCCATCGCCGTGATCAAGACGCTCGGATTAGACCCCGAAAAAGTTAATGTTAACGGCGGCGCGATCGCGTTGGGCCATCCGCTCGGTTGTACGGGCGCAAAGTTGACTGCCAGTATCCTGCGCGAGCTGGAGCGACGTAATGGACGATATGGAATGGTGACGATGTGTGTCGGCGGCGGCATGGGCGCCGCAGGAATTCTCGAAAGACTATGATCCACAGATTTCACAGATTGCACAGAAATAACTCTGTGTAATCTGTGGATGGTTTGAAGAAGGAGCGAATCTATGTCAGCCGTAGCCGAACAGAAAAAGCTTGTTAAAGGTGGCGCGTTCCTGATCGAGGAGCGGACGCCCGAGGAGATCTTCACGCCCGAAGATTTCACCGAAGAGCACCGCATGATCGCCGACACCACGCGGCAGTTTGTCGATAACGAAGTGGTCACGCGCATCGACGAGCTCGAGAAGCACGACTGGAAACTCGCGCGCGAGCTCGTTTCCAAAGCGGCTGACCTCGGACTGATCGGCGCCAACATCCCCGAAGAGTATGGCGGACTCGGGCTTGATCAAACGAGCGGCGCGCTGATCGGCGAGAACATCGGGCGCTCTGCTTCGTTCGCCACCACGCTCGGCGCAGAAAGTGGCATCGGCCTGTTGCCGATCGTCTACTTCGCCACTGACGCAGCAAAGCAGAAGTACCTGCCGAAGATCGCAACGGGCGAGTTGATCACGGCTTACGCGCTGACCGAAGCGGGCTCCGGTTCTGACGCGATGGCGGCGAAAGCGACAGCGCGTTTGAGCGACGACGGCAAGGAATACATTCTCAACGGCGAGAAGATGTGGATCACAAACGGCGGCTTCGCCGACATCTTCATCGTCTTTGCGAAAGTTGACGGCGACAAATTCAGCGCCTTCATCGTCGAGCGCCAGCCGGGTCTGACTTCAGGCGCCGAAGAGCACAAGATGGGCATCAAGGGCTCGAGCACGACGGCGCTCGTGCTTTCTGACGTGCGCACGCCGGTCGAGAACCTGCTGGGCGAAGTCGGCAAAGGTCACAAGATCGCTTTCAACGTGCTGAATATTGGCCGGTTCAAGCTCGGTGCAATGTGCGTCGGTGGCATGAAGCTGATGGTCCATGAATCGGTGCGTTACGCGAACGAGCGCCACCAGTTTGGGAAACCGATTTCGTCGTTTGGCGCGATCAAAGCGAAGCTCGCCGAGCAGGCGATTCGCACGTGGGTGGGAGAGTCGATGATCTATCGCACGCTCGGCATGATCGAAGCAGGCGTTGGCGCGGTTGATTCGAAGGACATGGACGCGCGATTGCGCGCGATTGAGGAATACGCCGCGGAGTGTTCGATCATCAAGGTT
>DATHTI010000054.1:0-19837 GCA_035463335.1 Pyrinomonadaceae bacterium
ATCGACGGCTGCAACGCCTGTTCGTAACGCGAAGTAGAAATCACGATTTCGCCGTCACCTTCAATCGCCTGCTGCGCGTTGATGATCAAATTCAGAAACACTTGTCGCAGTTGATCGGCGCGTGCCCTGATGCGTGGCAGTGAGTCGTCAAACGACTTGACCAGCTTGATGCGCAACTGGCGCATTTTCTTCTCGAGCAGGACCACCGTCTCTTCCAGCAACTGGTTGACGTCGACCCAGTCAACCTCACCGGGCCGGCGCGCGAAGCCGAGCATCTGCCGGATGATGTGCGACACGCGCTCCGTCTCTTTTCTCGCAATCTCGAGAAAGCGCGAGTTCTTATCGCCTTCGGCACCAGTCTGCATCAGGTAAAGAGCGTTCTTGATCGCTTCGAGTGGATTGTTGACCTCGTGTGCAATCGACGCCGCAAGACGTCCGACCGCCGCCAGCTTCTCCGATTCAAATAGCTGCTGCTCGACACGTCGTCGCTCAAGCTCACGAATCTCAGTCAGGTCGTGAAGAATTGAGACGACGGCAGTCACCTGACCGGTTGCATCCAGAACCTCGCGCGCAGTGATCTCCATCGGCAACGCCCGGCCGTTTTCCGGATCCATCAATTCGATCTCGGCCTGGCGACCTGTTTCAGAGGCTGACGCAAGGGTGGAGATAAACGAAGTGAGTTTGACTGCATTAGTCCGCACCGCTGCAGACGCCGACAAGTGGACCGATTCGTTCTCCTGAAACAACAACTCCGCGCGACGATTGAACAGGATGAAGTTTCCAGCCGAATCGCACACGACGATCGGATGACCCACGTTCTCGATAATCAGGTCGAGGCGATCGCGCTCACGACGCGACTCAGCTTCCGCCTGTTGCAGCTTAACGAAGTTACGCGCGAGCTCTTCATTCGCTTCGCGCAGATCAGTCACGTCGCGGAAGATCGAGACGAGGCCGAGCGGCTCGCCGCGTGAATTCGCGGCGGGTGTCGAGATTACTTCGAAGTGAATGTCAGAACCCTCGATCGGATCGACGAGAGTGATGTCGCGTTGAATAACTTCCGACGACGAGACGGTGGCGCTCGAAAGATAAGCAGAAAACAGCAGATCGTTCATCTTCAACGCTCGGCGTTTGCCTTCACCGGCGTTGGCGGAACCGCTGAACAGCTCTTCTGCACGGCGGTTCTGTAAAAGTATCTGGTTGTCGAGATCCGTCAATACGATCGGATCGGCAACCGACTTCATGATCGATTCGATCCACTGTCGCTCGCGCTGGAGCTTTGTGACCGTGGTGACGAGTCGTTCCTGATGCGCAGCCAGTGACGCTACGATGCCGATACGTTCGGCAAACCGTTTGATCAGCGTTAACGATTCAGAATCGATCGCCTCCCGGTTTGCGCCAACATAAAGCACACCCATTCTCGCGCCGGGTTCAAACGCCCAGTATTGATTATTAGGTCGTCCAGCGCCGGCTCGCGAGGGGATCTCTGAGATGCCGAACAATGGGATGGCGAGGACATCGGATTGCCAGGGCATGTTTCCGAAGAGAATTCGTGAGGCTTCGTCTTCTTCCATCGAGATCCACAGTGGCTGGGCATCGTGGATCACACGCACACATGCGGCACTCGAATCGAGTGGCATTTCAGCTCGCGTCGTCGTCGATGGATCTCCTTCAAATCCGATCGCGGCACGGATCAGCAACTCGGCGTCTCGTTCGTTGATGATCGCAATCGCCGCTTGCCGGTGGCCGAAGTTTGTTGAAATCGCTTCCAGAGCGAGGAGAAGTCGCTCCTGAAGTTTGGGCGTCGCCAGCATTTGCGTAGTCGTCTCGATAAAGACGTCATACTGGCGCGCGCGCGGGCTGGGCCGCTCAGGCTCCGACAGAGATGGGGCCGTTCGAAAAGCTAATTCTGCGGGAACTTCTCCCATAAAAGATTCCCAATGTTCGCTGACCGTCTACTCAACCGAGCGGTGTAGCATCAGTCCTTGTCGCTCGAGTTTCGCGGCGTCGAGTCTCGGTTTCTACGACTTCGCCGCCCGGAGTCAATACCGGTCGGGAGACGGCCGGCGTTAAGCCTACGGCTTCGGCGTATTTCAAATACGTATCAATGGAGGCAACAACTACTCGGGCTTCAATCGTAATCAGGTCAATGCCCACCAGCGAGATTCTCACCCATGCGTCGATCACGATACCCTTGTCGAGCACGCGATCAAGGACGTCAATTAAGCTGCTTCCGCCTGGGGCTCTTTCGACAGCCATTTGGTTCGGTTCCTTTTTTAGAAGTGTTGTACGAGCTCACGCGAGGTTTCACGGCGCCCACTGCTCTTCTCAAAAACCTTTCTCATTCGACTGATTACTTATTGCGGCGCGTTGCTGGTGCTTTCCGCGCCACACGACGACTGGTAACGGTTGACTCACGAGCAGCGGCAGCAACGTTCGCAGCCGCGAGGTTTCGGATCTCCTGTTCAAGCTCGTTCAGCCGTAACCGCAACTCGACGTTTTCCGCTTCCGCGCGCTCGGCGCGCGTCGTCAGATTGGTGTCGTAGCGCCACCAATTCAAACCGATCTGCTCGGCTTTATCGATCGAGCAAACCAGCAGACGGATCTGTAAAGTCAATAGCTCTACGTTCGCCAGCGACACTTTGATGTCGCCCGCGATCACCAGTCCTTTATCAAGAATACGGTCGAGAACATCAACCAGGCCCGGGGGACGGGCCGTTATCAGGGTAGACCGCTCGCTGGACACTTTCGCCCTCCACTATCAGGGGGCGGCTTTAATCAAAAAGCTCAGATGGCCGCCACCATCGTATGACTCTCCTGCCGAGCTAGATGCGTACTGCTAAATCAAGCGCCCGATTGGACCGAGATCGAGATTGAGGTCTTCATCTTCTAAATCGAACTGAGTTTTTAACTCCTGAAGCTTGGCCTCCAACCTCATGAGCGCCAATCCTAATTCTTCGATCTGTTCAGGTGAGAGATCCCCGCCTTCCATCCGGCGGACTGCCTGCTTTTCCAACAGACGGCGGATGAACTCGATCAAAGTTAATACCAGCTTTGCCAGACCCTGTTCGACGCTCTGCGCATCGATATTTATTCGCGAAGGGAGCGTGTCAGTGACGCAACGCAGTTGCTCCACAAACTCGTCCGCGTGCGAAGTCTCGATCTCTGGCTCAGCCGAAAGGGGATTTTCGGGGGAAATCGACATCAGCTTACTCCGAACTGCCTGCTAAACTCAAGCTCAATGTTTGCAAAACTATACGGCGGCCAGGGGCCGCTCACCATAAAGCGAACCTCAGGCCGTTCCTCCACGGCCCTCGCCATCTTTGTTCGATACTCCTGAACGTTGACACGTTCGATGAGGTGATCCGCCCTAGCCAAAATTACTGTATCAGAAGGAGTAAGAGAGATTTTCTCGTCTTTTATGAGATCACCCAACTTTTCATACAGCCATGCAGATAATTGACCTTTTCGAGCCGCTCCAGCCTCCTCGCGGAGGAGATTTTTTTGCTTCTCCAAAAGAAATGCCGTGCCGGGCCCCGGCACCGTCTTGTTCTCCTGAGGTGCGCCGGCGCCGCCGGTTGTCTCGATCATTCTCACATTCATTTCCACCCGGTCACGCACGTGCGCGAGTTTGTCTTTGATAGCCTGATGGTTAGTCGATACATAATTCGAGAGCTGTTCAACCGTGACCAGCGTTCCGAAACGCGCGGGCAATGGGGTTGTTTGCTCAGTAATACTGCGCACCACTTCGTGATGGGCCAGCGCGTTCTTGCGATTGATCTTAAAAGCGTCGGATCGCCAAACACTCACGAGAGCTGAAAGGTCTTCGAATCTGACGATTCGTACCGGCTCGCCGGAAACACCGCGCGGAGTTTTGGGGAGATGGTCCACGCCCTCTGCCAGGCAGTAAACATATAGCTTCATTCCGTTGCTTCGCGCTTGCGCAAGACGTCGTGGGCAGTCTCGACCGAGCTCACCATTATGTTCACGCCGAGGAAGATCAGATCGATGTCCGCGACCGAGATGGTGATCTCACCGGCGATTACGAGGCCGCGGTTGAGCACGTGATCCAGTGTTTCGAGGAGAGAGAGATCGGTGTCTTCCAGCTCCTCACCGGCAATTATCTGTTCGAAGTCCGCCATATCCTGTTAATTCTGCAACTCCTGTAATCCTGCACAAAAATTGTAAACCGGCCAGGGCCCCGTCAATTCCAGGCGAACGCCAGCCTCCTGGTGCTCCTGGGCCAGTCTCTCGGCTGCATCTTTAAATTCGTCGAACGCGGCGCGCTTGATCAGAAACGCAAACTTCGCCTTCAGCTCACCATGCTCGGTCGTCTCGACTTTGAGAATTCGCAGGCGGCGAGCGTCATCACTCTGCTGTTTCAGACTCTCTTCGATCTGGTCGACGATGCGATTGACTGCCGTGCGTGCTTCGTCAACTTTCAGCGCTTCGATCTTCTTTTGCATCAGGTACGACTGGCCGGGTGGCGCCTGCTCGGCACGCTGAACGAGATCGCGGAGGACTGGACTCACGGAAGTGATACTCGACAACAACACCGCGCGATCGCAGTAGACATTGACGCCCCACTCTTCACGCCCACGCAGTTGCTCGATGATTGCTTCGAGCTCCCTGCTCTTCTCGCTCAGCATCTGCTCAACACCGGTGCGCTCTAGATAAATCGTTCCGAAACGTAGCGGGATTACAGTGGCGCGCTTGGCGACGTATTCCACGACTGTTTCGTGACGCATGGCGCGAATGGCGGTCCAGGTCGCGTCTGTTAAGTGTTCGGCGAGATTTTCTTCGCTGTATGTCGCGCGCGGGACCTGGCTGGTGAGTGCTGCAAGTTCGTTGACCGAAATCCACTCGAGTTTTGAGTCGTCTTCAATTGCGGTGGGAAGTGAGTTAACTGGCAACTGCACGGCGGTCGCGCTTTCGGCGATGCAGTAGACGTAGTAAGCAAGCTCAGCCATTGACGCTATATTCTCCCGCAAGAGTTCAGAGTTCAAGCTTCAGCTTGCGGTCTCGGGAGTTAAGCTAGCAAGCTAAAGCTTGAACTCTGAACTATTTCTTCCAACTTTGAAAGTGCCCCTGCAAATCCTTCGCGCCGCGGATCTCGTGCGGCTGTTGTGGCGCTACAAAGATTTCAACCCGGCGCCGCCGGAACTTCGACTGAAACTCCTCCACTACCTCTTCTTGCATCTTTCGACGCGACTGGCAAAACTTGCAGCCATTCAACGGCACCACACCATTGATCAACAACTTACTCATCGGCACCTTCAGCTTCTCGAGCGACTTCGCGAGGTCAACCGTTTCTTCCAGACTCATCCGCTCCGGAATCGCCACGCCGACAAACTCACAACGCTCCGGATCAGTCAGCAACGCAATCACTTTCTTGATACTCTTCGACATGGCCACGAGCTCTTCCGCTACCTGATTCGCCCGCATCACATCTTTGTACTTCAACAACAACTTGATGAACGTTCTGATCCACGAGAGCGCGACCTGCGGCAGCTCGAGGAAACGGATCAAATGTCCGGTCGGCGCCGTATCGAGCACGAGCGTCTGGTATTGCTCGAGATCCAGAAGATCGCTGATCGTGCCGAGGGCCGCGATCTCATCGATGCCTGGCGGCGTCAATTCGACCAACTCCTTCATTGCCTCGCGATCGAATTTGATCTCCATGCGCGAGCCACCCGACAGCGAGGCAAACAGCTCATCAGTCCACGTGCGATAACGCTGCTTCAAGTCTTCAAACCATTTGCCCGGATCGATCTCCATCCCGTCGAGGTTTTTATGACCCGCAATGCCGTTCTTCTTTTCGCCAATCTCTTCATTGAAACTATCGGACAGCGAGTGCGCCGGATCGGTCGAGAAGACGAGCATTTTTTGTTCTGGATTCGCTTTAGCAACCGCAAGCGCAAATGCCGCGGCGGCAGTCGTCTTGCCGACACCTCCCTTTCCGCCAAAGATCACGATCTTCCGCGAAGCTAAAGGAAAATCGCCTTTAGTTCCGGGAGCGGGGGCAAGCCCCTCTTCCTGACTTGTTCTACCCCGCCGTTCCTGAATTGTTCTATCTTCTTCCCAAATTAATTTCCCGATCTTTTTAAGATCATCAATGCCACGGACTTCTTTCGACATCAGTGGAAGGTGATGAATTTTGAGAGCGGAAAACGTAGCGGCAATCTCTTTGAGCCACGGCCGCTGGCTGCGCACGCGGGCTCGACAATACTCACACGCACCATGCTCCTGCTCGACGCGATTCACGATCAGATCGCGTACCGGCACACCTTGTTCGCTCAACAGCTCCAAATACCTCTCCGTCTCACGAACACTCATCGCCTCGGGAATCGTCACGAGCGTAAAACTCGTCTGCTCCTTGTCGTGCAAAAGCTTCTGCACAGCCTCGATCCGGCGGCTCAAATCCTGGAGAAACAGATCAACCTCATCCGCCACCGGACGGCGTCGTGCAAAATGCGCGACGATGTAGCGATGCTTGTCGCCCATCAAGTCGAGCGCCTTCACCATCCGCTCAAAAACTTCCGGCAAACGCAGCAAACGCGACGTATGACCTGACGGCGCCGTATCAACGACGATGTGCGCATACGCGCCTTCACGATCCAGCTCACTGAGCTCAAACAGCGACATCACTTCGTCCATACCCGGCAACGAAAGACTCAACAACTCATTGATGTCGTCTTCATCAAGCAGCGTCCCGCGCTCCGCGATCTCCGCGAGCACTTTTCCATGCTCAGTACGAAACCTCTCGAGTGCCAGACTCGCATCCATCTCATAAGCAAACAAACGCGCGCCGCGATGTTGTTTCACTTCAACGAGGCGATTGCCGATTTTTACGTCGAGACTGTCGGACAGTGAGTGGGCCGGATCGGTGGAAAAGAGGAGAATCGATTCGTCTTTTTTTAACTTGTTGAGGAGGTAAAGAGCAGTAGCTGATGCGGCGGTCGTTTTACCAACGCCGCCTTTGCCGCCAAAGAAAAGATATCGCGGGTTCAACCTTTGTCGCGGAAGTCGCCTTGATCGTCGCCGCCAACTTCGATCACGAAACTTGACGATTCAGCCGTGTGCGCAGTCGCTTCGTGCATCAAATCGAGCTGCCGCATCTTGATAACACGCAGGCGCGCAAACAACTCGGCTTCACGCTCGCGAAACTCCTCGTCGGAGATCTCCTCCAACTCGTAGCGCATCTGCAGCTCGAGCAGTTGCTCCTTGATCAAGCTGTCGTCGTTCAACTCCTGATCGGCCATCTTCTGAATCTGGCCGAGGATGAACTTGAAACCGTTGACCGGCGCCAGGAGTAAGTCGTCGATTAAAAACATTAGCTGGCTACTGCTTCAGTCGCGCCTTCGCCGCGCTCGAGCTTGAGACGAATGTGAACGAAATTGTAAGGGGGCCAGGGACCAGTGTACTTGAACGAAAGCTTGCCTTCATACTTCGACGCGATCTCTTTCACCTTCAGATCAAACTCCGCTTCGCGATCGCGCTCAATCAAAAAAGCCGCGTTCATGATCATGCGATCGCCAATCGGTTTGTTGGCGCGCGAAGCAACCGCAGTGTCTCGCAACTGTGAATAGACCTCGCGAATGTATGCGTCGGCCTGATCGGTCATGGCAGTTTCGATCAAGCGGCCGAGCTGCATGCGCGCGAAGTAAGTCGAGCCGGTCGTGCGCGAGACGATCTGCTCCTTGAGGTGACGGATCTCATCGTCTTTCTCTTCAAGCTCAGCAGTGACTTTGTCTCGGTCCCAGTTGACCTTCAAACCAAACTCGACCTTGCCCTCCATCTTTGCGAGTACATCGCGCAAAGCATCGTAGGTGCCGCGGATTAGCTCGACGATATCTTCTTCCGTACGGAACAACGCGCCGAACGCCATCGGCAGAACCGTAAACTCGCGCATCACCGTCTCGTTTACCTGCTCGTGCGCAAACACGTTCTCGCGAGTCGGGTCATAAACAACGAGTGGCGTATTGGAGACGACCGCCGCAAGCCCTTTGTGGTGAACCGTATAAACGTCGTCACCACGGCCGCCGATACCCATCGGACCGAACGAGCGTGGCTCGGAAGTCTCGATTATGCAGTAGACGTATTTGCCTTCAGAGGTTGATTCGACAGGGGGTTGTTCTGCTGCACTCATTTTGTTTTCCGAAATAGCACCGCGCTTCGGGATCGAGCGGCGCCGTAAAAGATGGGATTAGACTACGCTGCGAATAATAATCAGTTTGAGTCGATCTATTCAAGCTTTATTGGATTAAATCGAAACATTAAGCGTAGGTGGGATCGAAAACCGGATGATTGTGATGCATCCTCCACAGGTGTCCCTCCGGCGACGTACGCGTTTGACGAACTAAACCTCGTTTGCGGCGGGCTGGCATGAACGTTGCTCGTTTGAGGCTGCTTTTGGGAAAAGGGCTGAGACAGTTTCAAGAAGGAGATGCGATCATGCTGTGGACAATTCTGGTGATTCTGTTGGTCTTGTGGCTGATTGGGTTGCTATCGAACGTTGGCGGTGGCTTGATCCACCTGCTGCTGGTGGTTGCGGTAGTCGTCCTGATCATCAACCTCGTCACAGGCCGCAGGGCCGTCTAAAATCCATAAACGATCCGTGTTATCTGTGGTTAGCTAACCGCGGATAACACGGATGGTTACGGATTCGATAAATCAGTATTAGCTGGTCCCTGATAAACTCGACCTTCAGCACTAAACCGTGAGCCATGACACGGGCAGTCCCACGTCTGCTCAGTCGAGTTCCATGCGACAACACATCCGAGGTGCGGGCAAACTGCCGAGAGTTTGTGTACGTTACCGTTCTCGTCGCGACGCACGGCGATCTTCGAAACTCCATCGCGCATGATCGCGCCCTCGCCCGGCTGCAACTCCGACTCTGACTTGATATCACCCGCCGTCACGTAATCAGCGTACTGTCCTGCGACGTTGATGTTCTCCGAAGCATATTCCGGCAACGATTTCAATCGTATGCGCGAAGGACTATACAAATCTTCCCACTTGTTCTTCCGGCCCTGAATCAGGTCACTCAACAACATGCCGGCAATCGTGCCGTGCGTCATGCCCTGGCCGGAGTCGCCTGTGGCAATGTAAACGTTGTCCTCGTCGAGCGGATTGTGGCCGATGAAAGCCAGGCCATCGACCGGTTCCATCACCTGTCCCGACCAGCGATATGCAACCTCGACCGATTGCGGAAAGTGCTCGCGCGTCCACTGCTCGAGCCTTGCGAACCGCTCATTGCCATCATTCGCCTGTCCGGTCTTGTGATCTTCACCGCCAACAATCAAAACGTCGTAACCGTTTTCACGTTGCAATCTGACGTAGTGATACGGATCACCTGTGTCCCAGTAAAGCGCTCGCGTTATCGAGTCTTTCGGAACTCGTACACCAATCACGTAAGTGACATAAGGCGCCTGCTTCGTATGGATGGCGACGCGATCGTTAACCGGAGTATTCGTCGCGACCAGAACGACTTCGCTGGTCACGACTGGTCCATGGCTTGTCTCAATCCGTGCCTGCGACCCGCCTTCGATCTTCGTGGCGTGTGTTTGTCCAAACACGCGACCGTCGTTACCCATTATCGCTTTAACGAGGCCGTCGAGATATTTGAGTGGATGAAACTGCGCCTGTCGCGGGAAACGCAATGCCGGCCCTGTATTGAATGACTCAACCGGCGCTCGCGTAATCTTTTCGACTCCTGTCAGTCCCGCACGATGCGAAGCGGCGAGCTCGTCGTCAAGGAGATCAACTGTGTGGTCCGGTGCGCAGAAGAGACACCCGTCAAGCCACTCGAAATCGCAGTCGATCTTTTCTGTTGCAATGATCTGGTTGATCTTCTCGATAGCTGCGGTGTGACTCTCGGCAATCAGGCGCGCGCCTTCCTCGCCGTGCAGCTTTTCCATTTCAAAATACCGATCGTCGAAAGCGTTGGTGAGATGGGCGGTGGTTCGACCCGTCATACCACCGCCGCTCACACCGTCGTCAAGTACTACAACCGATCGGCCTTCCCTTCCCAGCAGATACGCTGTCGTCAACCCGGCAATACCCGCACCAATGATACAAATATCGGTGCGAATACTTTCCTTCAGCCGTGATTGAAACGGCGTATCGGCTGTAGCCATCCACAGGGATGTGCGTGCTTGTGAATCGTCTCTCATTGTCAATTGTAGGGGTGGCCCTCCGTGGCCACCCCAGCCGAACAGAAGGTGACGATGGGGTGGCCACGGAGGGCCACCCCTACGATTATTTTGACGCGTTCAATTCACTTCGCCGGCGTCCCGATGTTGACGTCGACACGCTTGTTGCCGCCAAACCATCGTCCACCAAATACGAACAACGCGCCCACCACCAGGATCACGAAGATTACGAGGATTGCTATGATTCCGGTGCTCGCTGTACTGCTACCATTGTCTGCCATCTCTTTTCCTCCTGATTGTTTGAGCGGCCGCTACCGCACTTAGGCCGCGGTTGTCTCGCCACCTAGTAACGTTAAAACTTCCCCCGTGACATAACTGGAATCTACTTCTGACGCGAAATAAACAAACGCTGGCGCAATCTCTTCCGGTTGCGCCGGACGCTTCATCGGCGTGTCTGCGCCAAACTCCGCCACGTCTTCCGCTTTCTTGTCTGACGGATTGAGCGGCGTCCAGACTGGTCCAGGCGCCACACAATTCACGCGAATGCCACGCTCGACGAGGTTCTGGGCAAGCGACTTCGTAAATGCGTGAATCGCGCCTTTCGTCGAAGCGTAGTCAAGTAACTCCTTGCTGCCTTCGAGTCCGGTAATCGATCCCGTATTAACGATGACGCTTCCCTCTTCGAGATGTGGCAAAGCCGCCTTAGTCATGTAGAAGTACCCGTAGATGTTTGTCTTGAACGTCCGGTCCCATTGCTCTTCCGTAACTTCCTCGAGACTTTCCTGGTGCTGTTGAAACGCAGCGTTGTTGACGAGGATGTCGAGCTTGCCAAACTTATCGACCGTCTGCTGCACGAGCTTCTTGCAAACCTTCGGATCGCGAACGTCGCCGGAAAGTGGAAACGCTTCTTGTCCCTCGGCTTCGATCGCGCGCTTTGTTTCTTCAGCGTCCTGTTTTTCTTCCTTCAAAAACGTGAACGCAACGTCAGCCCCCTCCCGCGCAAAGAGCACAGCGACAGCACGACCGATACCCGAATCACCACCCGTGATCAGCGCGACTTTCTCTTTCAACTTTCCAGCGCCCTTGTACAGTGGCGCCTGATAATTCGGCCGCGGCTTGATCTTCGCCTCAATACCTGGCTTCGGCTGGTGCTGCGCGGGCATCGGCGACATCGGCTGCTCGAGCTTGCCGTTAATCGCACCGTTATCCTTTTTACTGCTACGACGCGTGGTCGCTTTCTTTGCTGCGCTTCTACTCGCCATTGGTCCTATCTCTTTCTGCCCCTTGTTCGTAGAAACTGCGGTCTGCAAATCACGATCCGTACGCGATTTTGCGTCGATTTTGTGGTGGCACCGTGATTGCGCAGGGAAGGAATGTGTAACGAAATCGGAGTTAAGTGCCCCGGAACTAAACAACGCGGGGTTACGGCTGTACAGGAAACCTACACTTTATCTGGAGGTTCATAAATGGCGAAGAAGGAAACAAAAAGTCATCGTGAGTTAATCGATACCGGTACAGACAAACGCTTTGTGAGGCGAAACGAGAAGGGGCAATTTGATGAAGTAGCAGACGTGGGACGCTCACTCGCGCGCGATCGTCAACAGCAGGCGAAGACCAAAGTTCCACCGGGGCAGGGTGATCGTGGCGATCAGAAAAAGAAGTAAGACTTAACCGCGGATTCACACAGATTTATCGGTGTGAATCCGCGGCTTCTTATTTATTCGTTGGAAATAATCGTTGAGCATTCGCGCATGACAAATCAAACACATCTGCTCCGGCAGCTCCACGTTGGTCGACCGGATCACGGCGCCACACCATGAACAGATGATGTCGAACTTCGGCTTCGAACGCTCCACATTCCTAGGGCGAGGATCAATACGCTTACTCAAAGTTAACCTTCCCGACTGACCTGAAATATCGATTTACAAATGCGCAAACAAATCCCGTTCCTAAGTAGAACTTCACGCTCGCTCCAATGACAAAAATCGAACGTTTGCAGAACATCGGCATACGTCGACTCGGTACTCCCAAACGAGGTTTTCGTTACAAGCCGCAAAACGGTCGACTGGCGAAAGCCGACCTTGACCGAATCAACGATCTAAAGATTCCGCCGGCATGGACTGACGTATTCATCAATCCCTCGGCAAATGGACGCGTGCAAGCAATTGGAAAAGACACTGCGGGACGCTGGCAGTATCTCTATCACGAGAGCCATACGCGCGCGCAGGAGCTTCGTAAGTTTCGACGAATCACTAAATTCGCGAACGCGATTCCGAAGATGCGCGCGACAGTAGCACGCCATTTACGACAGCCGGGTCTGACTCGCGAACGCGTGCTCGCGGCGGTGTTGCGTATTCTTTCAACGTGTTACATGCGGCCGGGCAGCGAGGTGTATGCGAATGAGAACGGCAGTTATGGTATCGCCACGTTGCGACGCAAACATGTCTCGGTGAAAGGTGAGCTGATCGAATTTGATTTTCCCGGGAAGTCGGGCGTGCGACAGCAACGGCAGCTACGCGACCGGCAAGTGGCGCGCGTGGTTCGCAAGACGATCAAGCTCCCGGGCTACAACGTCTTCAAGTACATAAATGGCGACAATAAGCCGGTGGTCGTTACGCGACGTCACATTAACGAGTACATCAAGGAAGTGATGGGCAGTAGTTTCAGCGCGAAAGACTTTCGCACGTGGGCCGGCACGCTTGTTTGCGCGTGCGCACTCGCACGCAACGGCGTAGAGATTTCAGAGAAGAAGACGGCGCGAAACAAACGCATCGTCGCCGCGATCAAAGAGACGGCTGAAGTGCTCGGCAACACGCCCGCCGTTTGTCGCGGCTCTTACGTGTGTCCGGAGATCATCAGCTCGTTTGAGAAGGGCCAGGTGATCGAAGCCTCGGTGACGAATCTCGATGATTTGATCGGATTTCGTGGACGGGGTTTACACAAAGCTGAACAGTCGTTGCTCAAGTTTTTGAAAAAGGGTGTGAAGTGAGTATCGCGAGATTGGCACTCTGATTGCCGACATGCTGGCGAAGTGAATTAACTGTTTCGATATCAAGCGGAGGTTAATCAATGGAAGGTCCGTTAAGAGGAATACTGGCAGGCGCAGCAGCGTGGAAGTTCGGCGGAGGATGCATTTCCACCATTTTGATTTTCATTATTGTGTTTTGGGCGCTCGGATACGTTAATTGTTAACAATTGTTAGCCACGGATTTAACGGATCGATCCGTAAAATCCGTGGTTACCAACTGACAACCAATTCTTCCGCTTCCTGCCATACCGGCAAGTTCGGACGAATCGCACAACGGTACAGGTGATCGGGCTGGCCCAGCAGAAGACCGGCTCCCATCACAACCGTGCTGATCGGATCTTCCGGCATTGTCGCCCGCAGTTTCAGCTCACTTTGCAAGCGACTCTTCAATCCCTTCAGCAGTGATCCACCACCGGTGAGAATCATTCCCGAATAGTAAATATCGGCGACTGCTTCCGGTTGCGCGTCTTCAATGATTCGCCGAATACCCGTCACGATCTCATTGATCACCGGCTCCAGCGCTTCGCGCACTTCTTCAGCAGTGATCTGCACCGCACACGCGTAACCATCGCTCAACTGCTTGCCGACAAGCTGAATCTTGCGCTCGTCCGAGGGAATGTCCTCGTCGTTAAGAGCACCGAGCTCACGCTTGAGTGCTTCCGCAGTGTATTCGCCGATCTGTAGACAGTAGTTGGACCGCACGTAATCGCGAATGCTTTCGTCCATCGCATTGCCGGCGGCCTGCAAGCTCATCGACGAAACGACTCCACCTGATGCAACGATCGCGATGTTTGTCGTACCACCACCAATGTCCACGACCAGGTGCGCGCGCTCATCGTCGAATGTGAGACCTGCGCCAATACCGGCGGCGAGTCCTTCATCGACGAGATCGGTGCGACGACCACCAGCATCATACGCGGCATCGCGAACTGAGCGTTGCTCGACGGCAGTCGCCGAGCCAGGAATGCCCACGACAAAATGTCCGAAGCGAATCCCGTCGTTCACCTGCGCGATAAACTTGCGCAGCATCTTCCTCGTGACTTCGAAGTTGAAAATGGTGCCGCTACGAATTGGCCTGTGTACTTCAATTCCACGCGGCTCACGGCCCAGGAGCTTGAGTGCTTTGTGACCAACGCAAACGACCTCACCATCGTAACGATCGAGCGCCACAACAGAGGGCTCGTTCAAGAGGATTCCTTTGCCGGGTTGATAGATGAGTGTGTTGACTGTGCCCAGATCGATAGCTAGCTCGTTCTTGAAGAACTTTTCGATAAACCTCACGGCGACGGTTCCTCCTCCAAATTGGCAGGTTTTACGGAAGCGAGTCATCGTCTTCCGAGCGGCAACTCGTATGCCTGACGAAAGAGCAGTTGTCTTCTGGGGGATTGTCTTGGAATTGATAAAGATCGATTAACACGTCATTTCCAGATGGCGTATGACATCTGTGCGCTCGGCGGGAGGTTTGTACCAGTTTAACGCATTCAGATTGAGAGATCTGCGCGTTTCATCCGCGTGAATCCGCGGTTAAAAGTGCTGTCAACCTTGCAAGCGCTTGGAGGGTATTGTCGCCGAGGTCAACCCCGATCACGCGGCGGCCACGTTTCACGAGTGCGCGAAAATCCCCAAGCGCCTGGGCCTGTTTCAGGATGCTGAACGTGTAAGGCTCGCCGGGAATCGCGAAATCAACTGCGTCGTTTGCCACAATCTGAAAGAACAGGCCCGTGTCTGGACCGCCTTTGTGAAGCTGCCCGGTCGAGTGGAGGAAACGTGGTCCATAACCGATGGTCGTGGCGCAATGCGTCTTATCGCGCAGCGCCGTTCTAAGCTCTTGAAAGATGCGATCGCTCTCGGGTGTCTCTTCGATGTAATTCAGGAACGCAATGTAATCACCCGGCTTGATAGTCGCTAGCTGTTCACTCAAAACCTCAGCGACGGACTCCGCTTCCGGAGCATCGTCAGCACCGTAAACCGTGAATAATTCATCAGACGCGACGGTGTTGCGTGGATCGAGATGGCCACGACGAGTGAAAGCGCTCAACAATTCTTTCGTCGCGTCTTTTGCTTCCTGCACGTTTGGCTGATCGAAAGGATTGATTCCGAGTCGCCAGCCCGCAACCGCCGTCGCAAACTCCCACACGAAGAACTCCGCGCCGAGATCGTACAGATCGCCGAGCTCGCGATGGACCATCGGATGCCCCGCCGCAGCCAGTGCGTCAAGCTTCTCGTTTTTCGAAGCGCTGCCGAGCGAGCTGCCGAGTGAGATTCGGACGAACAGCCGATCTTTGCCGTAAACGTCCGCGGGGCCAAGCGGCTCGCCATTAACGGGAAGTATTCCCGTACCTTCTTTACCCGTGCTCTCCGCGATGAGTTGTTCGATCCAGAGTCCCAACGTCTCAAGAGACTGATCGATCACGAGAGTGAGCTTGTCGCGTCCGGCGGCTGCGTTATCCCCCATCGCGACGCCCAGCTCGACGGCGACCTCAATCGAGTGCGCGGCTTGCCTTGCTCCTTCGAGAAGTTTGCGCACATCAAGTCCCATCAGCGCTGCCGGAACCATGCCGAAGTAGGAAAGCGCTGAGTAGCGTCCACCGATGTCAGACTGGTTAAGAAACGTGCGCTGGAATTTGAGCTCTGCCGCGGTCTCTACGAGCGGTGAGCCCGGATCGGTGATGGCAATGAAGTTGTCGCCGGGGTTTTCTCGAAGCTTGCGTACTTCTTCGTACCAAAACTTGTAAAAGACATTCGGCTCGGTCGTGCTTCCTGACTTTGACGCGATTACAAAAAGACAACGCTCGACGTCGATCCGTTCTTTGAAGGCGGCGATGACGTCGGGATCGGTTGAATCAAGCACGAGCAATTCGGGCCATCCAGACTGCCTGCCAAACGTTCGCGCCAGCACTTCCGGGCACAGCGATGAGCCACCCATACCGCAGACCATCACGTGTTGAAAACCACGACTGCGGACTGACTCAGAAAACTCGACTAGCTCGTCAACAACGCCTATCATCTCGTCAGCCACGGTCAACCAGCCGAGCGAGTTCTTGATGATCCTGATGTTGTCCGGGTCAGACTTCCAGAGCGTCGCATCCTTCTGCCAGATGCGCTTGGCCACCTCGTTATGATTCATGATGCAGGCAGTGTAACATTGCATCTTGTCAATCATGTAAATCCCGTCATTTTGTAAAGCAATGACTCAACCAAAACAGGCTCTTCTGGTAATCGACGTACAGAACGACTTCTGCCCCGGCGGCGCACTCGCCGTCCCGCACGGCGACGAAGTTGTCGAGCCACTCAATAAACTCATCGACCAGTTTCTCGAGCGCGGCGCGCCTGTTTACAAAAGCCGCGACTGGCACCCGCCAGTTACAAAACATTTTGCGGCGTACGGCGGCACCTGGCCCGTCCACTGCGTGCGAGATACGCAAGGCGCAGAGTTTCATCCTGCTTTGAGCGACGATCCGCGCATCACCGTCATCTCGAAAGGTCTCGACGACAAAGACAGCTACTCAGCTTTCGACGACACGGATCTCGCTACCCAGTTACACAAGCAAAACGTCGAAGAGGTCGTCGTCGGTGGCCTCGCGACTGACTACTGTGTCAAAAACACAGTGCTCGACGCGCTCAAACACGGCTTCAAAGTTAAGGCAGTCGAAAACGCCATGCGTGCTGTCGATCTTCAACCCGGCGACGGCGATCGCGCCATCGACGAGATGCGCGACGCCGGCGCTGAAATAGTATCTGCGTAATCTGTGGCTAAGACTTGCCATGGGCACTCTAAACATTGATCGTTACCACGCCGCGATGGGCGACGCGTCTTTTAAAGATGTGACGCGCCTCCATGATCAGCGATTGAGTGATGCGGAAGCTACGTTCTACGTCACGCAGCGCAAGCTTTCTTTCGCGCCCTGCCTGGGCCACGAGCGGCTCGTGCGACTCCTCGTCGACAGCCAGATCGATCGCCCGCGTCTACGTTTTCTCGAACAGGATCGCGGCGGCCTGCAACTCTTCGCTAAAGCCATCGAAGACATTCAATTCGTAGGAAAAATCAGAGCGGTGCGTCCCGGCACGATCGTGTTCGCGCACGAGCCTTTTGCCGACATCAGCGGCGCGTTCGGACTGACGCAGGCGCAGGAGATCAAATTTGAGCACGCGTTCGATCTGCCAATGACGACCGCGAGCACGGCCATGCAGTTTCGCATGGCGGCGGGCGATGATCGCTGGCTTTCGGATTTTTCATTGCGTCGTAACGGTGACATCGAGCGCGCTGTCGACATCGCTGTTTACGCATTCATTGGCGGCTTCAACGACACTTCGAATCTCGAAGCCGCGCACCGTCTCGACATTCCCGCCGTCGGCACTGAAGCTCACTACTGGCAACAGGCGTACATCGAGTACATGGACCAGCCGGAAATCGATCCGCGCACTGGTAAACCGAAACACTTCGAACAAGTCGCCTTCGAACGCTGGCTCGACGCAAATCCAAACGGCACGACTTTGCTGCTCGATACGATCGACGTCTACATGGGCGCGGTTCATGCGGCGATGGCTGCGACTTCAACTGAGGCGCGCCGTCACGCGTTCAAAGGTTTTCGTGTCGATTCGGGAAACCTGGCAGAGCTCGGTGACTGGTGCCTGCGCTTCTTCGCGGCAAATGGATTACCCGGACTACGCGCGAATCTCACCGGCGATCTAACAGTTGAACGAGTCAAACAGATCGTGGCTGAGTTTCCGGAAGTGGCGGGCTTCGGGATCGGCACGAAGTTGTCGAGCGAAGTGCCGGCGGTTGCGGGAGTGATCTTCAAGCAATCTGTAATGAGGGGCCATCCGACACTCAAGGCTTCAAACTCCGAGGACAAGATCACGCTTCCGGGGCGACTACAGTTGTTTCGCGGCACGGACGCTAACGGAATGTATGCCGGCGACGTGATCGGGCTCGATAGCGAGGACGTCGAGATTCCCGGCGCAACAAATGTGGAGCGACTGCTCGTCCCGTTCTGGGAGAACGGGCAACACTCGGCGATCCCATCGATCGAGAAGCAGAAAGTTTTTGTCCAAGAGCAACGACAGCGCTTCGCCGATATCGAGAACTACCCGCACGAGTTAAGCGATAAGCTGCGGCAGCTTCGCGACGACCTGGTCCAACGAATGCGCGCCGACAATTCCGGCTGGGAAGAGATTCTCAACATGCCCGAAGAAGTTCAGCAAGTGATGAAAGGATGAATATGAGTGCTCCCGAGTTGAAGAAACCCCACGTTCGCGATCAGGTTACGCCGGAAGAATGGCAGGTGCGCGTCGATCTCGCGGCTGCGTACCGGCTGGTAGCGGATTACGGCTGGGACGATCTTGTCTTTACGCACATCTCGGCGCGCGTGCCCGGGCCGGAACATCATTTTCTGATCAATCCTTACGGAATGATGTTTGAAGAGATCACGGCCTCGAGCCTCGTGAAAGTCGATCTCGATGGAACGATCGTGATGGACTCGGAGTACAGCATCAATCCGGCCGGATTCGTGATCCACAGCGCGGTGCATGCGGCGCGCGAGGATGCGCTTTGCGTGATGCACCTGCATACGGAGTATGGCATCGCCGTCTCAGCACAGGAAAAAGGACTGCTTCCGATATCCCAGCAGTCGCTATTTGTTTTGGCTTCGCTTGGTTATCACGACTATGAAGGGCTCGCGTTGAATGACGAAGAGAAGCCGCGCCTCGTTGCAGACTTAGGCCGGAAGACGTTTTTGATCCTGCGGAATCACGGTTTGCTGACGGTTGGACCAACAGTCGCCGATGCGTTTCTGGCGATGTTTCTGCTGGAGCGAGCGTGCCGGATTCAGATCCTGGCGCAGGCAGGTGGCGGGAAGCTCGTGCCGATTAATGAAAAGATTTTCGCGCAGATTCCGGCGCAGGAACAGGTCGTAACGCAAGGCGGTGGTGGACGTTTGGTGTGGCCGGGACTTTTAAGAAGGTTGGCTCGAAGAGGAACCACAGATTACGCGGACTAAATCCGGATTTAGTCTGTGAAATCTGTGGCTTCTGCTTCGCGCGAGGGTTTGCGGCGCGGCTTCGGTCTTGGTTTTAGGCGCTCAAAAACTCCACGCATAACTGTGCCAGTACTCTCTGCGAAGCGGCGCCAGCGAGCAGTCGCCTTAAAATCATCAAGAAGTGAATAAACTACCGGTGTCGCGATCAGCGTCAGCAATAGCGACAGCGTCTGTCCGCCAATTACGACGATCGCGATCGAGCGTCGCTCCTCGGCGCCCGGCCCCGTTCCCAACGCGAGCGGCAACATGCCGGCGACGAGTGCGAGTGTAGTCATCAGGATCGGTCGCAGACGATCGCGATTGCCCTGCATGATCGCTTCGTATCGCTCCATGCCCTTCTCGCGCAGGTTGTTCATGTGGTCGATCTGCAGGATGGCGTTCTTCTTCACCACCCCAAACAAGACGAGAATCCCGAGGGCGGAGTAGAGATTTAGCGTGTCGCCTGTTCCCCATAACGCGAGGAGCGCGAAAGGCACTGAAAGCGGCAAGCTCAGAAGAATCGTGAGCGGGTGCACAGTGCTTTCAAACTGCGAGGCGAGGATCATGTACATGAAGATGATCGAGAGAATGAAAGCCCAGATGAACTCAGTAAACGTTCGCTCGAGCTCGCGCGCACGGCC
>DATHTI010000055.1:0-4512 GCA_035463335.1 Pyrinomonadaceae bacterium
CGTTGAAGAGTCGAAGACGATGGATACCTCGCTCGAGGTCGTCGAGGGAATGCAGTTTGACCGCGGTTACCTGAGCCCGTACTTCGTTACCGATCCGGAGCGGATGGAAGCAGTGCTCGACAATCCGCTGATCCTCATCAACGAGAAGAAGATCAGCTCGATGAAAGACCTGCTGCCGTTGCTCGAGCAGGTTGCAAAGCTCGGCAAGCCGATGCTCATCATCGCCGAAGACGTCGAAGGTGAAGCGCTCGCAACGCTCGTCGTTAACAAGCTGCGCGGCACGCTGAACATCGCTGCCGTCAAGGCGCCGGGATTCGGCGATCGTCGCAAGGCGATGCTCGAAGACATCGCGATTCTGACCGGTGGCAAAGTCATCAGCGAGGACCTCGGAATCAAACTCGAGAACGTCAAGCTCGAAGATCTCGGCCGCGCCAAGAAGATCACGATCGACAAAGACAACACCACGATCGTTGAAGGCGCCGGCAAGCAGTATGACATCGAAGGTCGCGTCAAGACCCTGCGCGCGCAGATCGAAGACACGACTTCCGATTACGATCGCGAGAAACTCCAGGAGCGTCTCGCGAAGCTCGTCGGCGGTGTGGCAGTGATCAAAGTCGGTGCGGCAACCGAAACCGAGATGAAAGAAAAGAAGGCTCGTGTTGAGGACGCGATGCACGCGACTCGCGCGGCTGTCGAGGAAGGAATCGTTCCCGGGGGCGGCGTCGCGTTGGTGAGAGCAGCGAAGGGGCTCGAGAAATACCAGATCAACGCGGAAGGCGAAGGCGATCCCGACGAGCAGATCGGTGTCAACATCGTTCGTCGTGCGTTGGAAGAGCCGCTGCGTCAGATCGTGCAGAATGCCGGCAAGGAAGGCGCAGTCGTAGTTGAGCGTGTTCGTTCCGAGAAGAACGAGAACATTGGCTTCAACGCGGCAACTGAGACGTTCGAGGATCTCGTCAAGGCTGGCGTCATCGACCCGGCGAAGGTCACTCGCACGGCGCTTCAGAATGCGGCTTCGATCGCAGGCTTGATGCTCACGACTGAAGCGATGGTCTCGGAAATTCCCGAGGATGATAAGGGCAGTCCCGCAATGCCAGGCGGTATGGGCGGCATGAGCGGCATGGGTATGTAACAGACTTAGCCCGTCGTGGTTTGAAGGCGGTGGTCTACAACTGTAGGGGCGGCCCTCCGTGGCCGCCCCTGGTTTTTACCACATTGTGTTTCCACGTTGGGGCGGCCACAGAGGGCCGCCCCTACAATTGTATTTACATCAGAACCTCGTCAGCCTTCTGCGTTTCCTGATCTTCCGGCAGCACGTCCTCAAGAATCTCTTCAATCAACTTCGCAGACATATCGAGCGCGGACAGCAGCGGATGCAGCGACGCGTTCTCCTTCACGTAGCCTTTCGCCACATCCTGTGCGAACGCGAGCGCGACGTAAGCACGTGCGAGGCGTCGACTATCGATGTTTCCCCAAAACGGCGTGCTCATCTCAATTAATCAAAAGCTAAGTAAGGCTCGAATCAAAACTGCCAGCGCGATCGCTCCGCCACCGAGTGTCAGTATCCACTCAACGAGCGGGCTCGGCCGTCCAAACATGCGGCGGCAAATCACCATGCCACTTTTCCAACCATCGAGCTGATAAAACGGAATCACGTTTCCAATCACGAGTGCGAGATTGAGCGCTCCAAACAGCGAGCCCCAGGTCAAAACAGCAAGCACAAGATTCACGCCGACACCCGCGCCGAGCACAAACAACTGCTGCATCAACGGCCGGCGCTGCAACGCACCCATGTCCATCTGCACGTACGCGCCGACGGGAAGCAGTCTCACCTGGCAATCGATCTCGCTGACACGAACGCCATAAAGTTTTGGTCCCCAACCGAGTCCTGCCTGCTTTATCGGAACAGCACACAGGCGTGCTGCGAAATAATGTCCCAACTCATGCAGCACGAGTGCGGCGAAGAAACTGACGATAAGGTTGATGGTGAAGACGTTCATGTTTATGAATTCTGGCGTAGAAGTTCGGAGATGCGATGCTCGAGATCTTGCAGTAAATGAAATTCGAGTTTGAGCGATTGCAGATCAGTTCTAACGTCGAGTATCAGGAAAAGAAGTGCGCAAGTGATAACCACACCTTCGAGCAAGCCCAGTCCTCTACTGGCGATCACGACAACGAGAAAGATTAGAGTCAGCGCGGTGATGTAGAGTCTAATTGCCAGCATGTTTTTGCGTAACAGAAACGTGTAAGGTCTGTGTTCGATAGCGCGCAGACGTCAGCCTTGATTCACGCTCATAGTGTGCCCCTCATTTTTCTCAGCACATGAATTAAAGGAATAATTCCCGACGTGTTCCAGTCAACACATCTGAGCGCGACAGCGCGGACAGAATTGAGCGCGATAGCGCCGGGTCAACTCCAATTAAAAGTCGTGACTTGGGAATTTGAGACGGCGCTATCGCGCTCGTTCTGTTCAGATTCTAGAAATCAAGTCCAGATATTGGACATTACATCCGATGATCGCAGTCTTTCCAAAGGAATTGTGAAGAAAATGACGATCTGAACCGTTGGCCTCTTACTTGCGAGGGAGTTCTCGGATCCAAGTGTCAATTTGAAGGAACTGTTTTGAGTTAGCAACATCAAGCTTTACCCAAAACCGGCACGGTCTCGGACAGTTCTCTTTATTACTAAAAAAAGTATCGCTCTATCGCCCCCTTGGGCCAACGAATGTACATAACGCGCAGAACACAGGGTTCGGTGTTTGAGACATTGGCTTAAGGATTAGGAACATCAAGGCGTTTCGGCGTTTTGTTACTCCAGCTTCGTAGGAGTGCTCCCGTTTTATCCAGTTGGAGGCCCCTTCTTCAACCGCGATGAGCGAGGATTTTACCCAGAAGGAGTTAGTTGATTAATGCCCCTAGTAACTCCCTCAGCTATCGATGGATGGCCCACCAGCCATGCGACCAACCACGCCCGTGCTACCGCGATAGCTGTCGATCATAAGCAAAACCCCAGGTCAGGCTTCAAATCTCCCACTCTCATCGGCCAGTCGCCGGTAATGAGGAAACTCTTCTCCGTAATCGAGCGTGTTGCCCCAACCGATGCTTCAGTACTAATCACTGGCGCGACCGGGACCGGTAAAGAACTTGCCGCCCGTGCGATTCACGATCAGAGTCCGCGGCGCGATCACGCATTCGTCGACATCAACTGTTCGGCCATTCCCGAGACGCTCATCGAAGCCGAGCTCTTTGGTCACCAGCGTGGCACGTTCACTGGCGCGCATGAGAACCGCAGTGGTCTCTTCGAAAAAGCTTCCGGCGGCACGCTGTTTCTCGATGAAGTTGACGCGTTGAACCTTTCGGCGCAGGCGAAGTTGTTGCGCGTTTTGCAGGAACGAACCGTGCGGCGAATCGGAGCACGCGCCAACATCGCGATCGACGTGCGCATCATCTCGGCGACCAACTGCGATCTTGCACAGGCAGTTGCGGAAGGTCGTTTCCGTCCGGACCTGTATTACCGGCTGCGAGTTCTGCCGTTGCACGTTCCCGAGCTGTGCACGCGTGGGGACGACGTGAGGTTGCTGGTCGAGCACTTCCTGCGTGTGAAGTCCGAGCGAAATGGTCAGCCGCTGAGGAAGTTCACCGCGGAAGCAATGCGTGCGCTTTGCGAGTATCCGTGGCCCGGCAACGTTCGCGAGCTCGAAAACACGATCGAGTACGCGCTCGCCATCGGTGTCGATGACGAGCTGGACACTGGTGATCTGCCGCCGGAGATCCTGAGTGCACCTCCACAACCGAGTGCTGACGATTTCAGGCAAGTGCTTCAGGCTTACATGAACGACACGGTTCCGCTTGCCGAGATCGAGAAGCGCTACATTCTTTCAGTCTTACAGCAGTTTGGTGGCAACCAGGTGCGGGCCGCAGCCGCACTCGGCATCGACCGCAGCAAACTCTATCGCCGTTTGAAGCAGTATGGCGTGATGGCGGTGAGGTTCCTGCAGGAAGAAGATCTCGACGGCCACCAGTTCCGCTCCCATTAATCCCCCAGCCCCGATGCTTTTACGGGTGGTCGCCTCGGCGGCCACCCACCGCGTTTTCGCTCAAAATTTTCAGCCACAAAGAGGCCTAAAAAGCCGGCCTAAATTTTTGTGCTTCTTTGTGGCAGACCAGTGGTATATTCCGCCGTCCTTTCACATCTGGTCATACTCATCACACGGAGGAGCTTCCGAATGGCTAGACCGAAGTTGAAATCCAAATCCCGAAAGACCTTGGCCTCACCCGCACTCAGGTAAGCGAGCCTTAAAACAGCTTCCAAAAATAACTCGTCGAGACGCTCAAGCAAAACAGACCGCCTCGAAGGCGGAATCCAAGCAGATGGTGGCCGACGTGGTGGCGAAGTGGAAGAACGAGGTCGTCTGACTGTCTTAACAGCGGCTTTGCTTTATGAAAGCATCTGCCTCGTTACAGCTCTGACGGTTTCCGACTTTATCGATCCAGATTTTGACGGCCGGAGGGG
>DATHTI010000056.1:0-16604 GCA_035463335.1 Pyrinomonadaceae bacterium
AGAGGCGAAAAAAAGGTGAGTTGCGCGCTTTCGTTGACGAAGCAACAAACACAAAAGGGAAGTCAAAGGCGTAGACCCGGAGATGAGCTCAACTAGACAGGATATACAAGATGTTTCATGTCAATCTTGAATTCTGTAAAGCCTGTCTAGCACTTATTCAAAACACCAGCGTCTGCATCGAGTGAGGCAGGCTCTCGAGCTCGGCGGCGTGGCCGTCCAGCCAGAGATGATAGGTCATCTTTTTGTCGGTCTTGTTCATTACTACTACGGCGACACTCCCATCTGGATTGAGGAAGCCGGTTGAGAGCAGGGGACTGCGACTCGGCGAGCTCGCGATCCGCTTTGCACCGGGGCGCGCGAACTTCGAAATGTGCCCGATGTAGTAGTACGAGTTGGTATAGATCAACTCACCCGTCTTCGGGTCTGCGTGCACCGGGGCGACTCAGAAGTTTTGAACGTGATTCGGCCCACCAGTCTCGTCCAACAGAACATTCCAGTCGGTCCAGCCAACCGTGCCGCTGTTGAAGTCGTTGATCATCGAACGCCCGTACAGCTCACCCAGCGCCCAATCCTTGAGCCTTTCCGGTTTGAACGAGTCGGCACAGCCTTCCGTGAAGATCAGGTGCTTGTCAGGAAACGCCTCGCGCACCAGCTTCACGTTATCAAACATCGGCTCGCCGCCACTCCACGGCTCGTACCAGTGATAACCAATCCCCCAAACGTACTGCGAGGCTTTGGGGTCGTCGAGGATCGTCCGCGCGCGCTGGTAGATGAGATCGCGATTGTGGTCCCACACGATGATCTTCTTAGCCGCGAGACCTGCGCGCCTGATCGTTGGTCCAAGATGGTTCTTCAGAAAATCTCGCTCTTCCTCGGCTGAGAAAATACACGACTCCCATTTCTGCGTCGCCATCGGCTCATTCTGAATCGTGACACCCCAGATCGGTATGCCCTCGCGCTCGTATGCCTTGATGAACTTCGCAAAGTAGTTGGCCCACGGTTGATAAAACTCCGGTTTCAACTTGCCGCCGCGCAGCATGTTGTTGTTGTCTTTCATGAACGCCGGCGGGCTCCAGGGGCTCGCAAAGATGTTGAGCCGTCCACCCGCCGCAGCCAGTGCCTGCTTGATAAACGGAATGCGAAACTCCTTGTCGTGATCGACGCTGAACGACTTCAACTCCTTGTCGCCTTCCGTCACATACGTGTAGCTTCCACTCGAGAAGTCGCAACTGTGAATGTTGGTTCGGGCGAGTGTATATGCAATCCCCGTGTCGCGATTGAAGTAGGCGTTTAGGAACTCCTGCTGCTTTGCTTTTGGGAGCCTTGCAAAGGTTTCGGCGGAGGCGTCAGTGAGTGCGCCGCCGACTCCCAAAATCGTCTGGAACGTCCGCCCGGGATCGACGAACACGCAAATCTGCGTTTCGAGCGGCTGGGCCATCGGCTTGAACTTCACAGTGCCAGTGCGCGAAAGACGATACTCAGTTTGGTCGGCTGTCGTATAAACTGTGACTTCTCGTCCCGCCCGCTTGCGGTTGATTTGGGGCGTGACGTCAGAAGGCTTTGCGTGGACCAGGCGTTTGGCGAAAAGCAAGGCCGAAGACGAAGCAGCGAGAAAAGTACGGCGGTCGATTTTCATAGTGGGAGTGAATTTAACATTTAGAATGAAAGTACTGCTAAAAATCTTATTCGTGCTACTGGTGCTGCCGGTTTGTGTGTCTGCGCAGGATGACGACGAGTGGCCGCCGCTCAGTTACCTGAGGAGCGATTACAAAGCGGTTGCCGTGGTTGCGCATATACGGATCAAGGAAGCTGAGATTACGAGTCGCATTATCGGGTATGAGAACTGGAGTATTCGCGCGGAGGTGATTGAATCGTTCAAAGGGAAGTTTAAGAAGGGGAATACGCTCGAGTATGTTCACGGCGCGGAGGCTGGATTTAAGAAGCAGTATTTCACGGGGGAGAAGATCGTGTTTTTGCTGGCGGAACGCGATAAGAATCGGAAACTTTATTACGCAGTGCTGGAGAATTCGACGCTGCCGTGGACGGAGCATAGCGTGAAAAAACTCCGGCTGATACGTGGGCGACGAAGGTATAGCCGTAGCTACAAAGAGGCACAAAAAACACAAAATAATATCTTGTGCTTTTTGCGCCTCTTTGTGGCTTAATACGCTTCCGTATGACGAAAATACTGCCCCTTCTTTCGCTTATCATTGCGGCTCTGATGGTCTCAGGTTCACAAACAAATCAACTTCCATATCGCAATCCACGCTTGCCGGTGGATGAGCGCGTCGCGGATCTGCTGAAGCGCATGACGCTCGAAGAAAAGGTCGCGCAGACGCAAACACTCTGGGCCACGCAGCAGCTCAAAATACTGGCGGACGACAAGGGAAACTTCGCTCCCGATCAAAACACACGCGAACTTCTCAAACTCGGCCTCGGCCAGCTCGGCGCGCCGAGCCAGGGCGCCAGCGACGCCGAAAAAGCCACCGCTCCTTACTTCGGTAAAGGCCCACGCGCAACTGCGATCTTCACCAACGCAGTGCAGAAGTATGTGATCGAAAACAGCCGTCTCGGGATTCCCATCACGTTTCACGAAGAAGCCCTGCACGGCCTGGTCTCGCCCGGCGCCACCAGCTTCCCACAAGCCATCGCACTCGCAGGCACGTGGGACCTCGATCTCGTTCGCGAAGTCTTCACGGTCGCCGCGCACGAAGGACGCTCGCGCGGCACGCACCAGGTGCTCGCGCCCGTTGTAGATATCGCACGCGATCCACGTTGGGGCAGGATGGAAGAGACGTACGGCGAAGATCCTTATCTGGTTGCGCGAATGGGTGTCGCGGCGGTCCAGGCTTTTCAGGGGAATGGTCCAACGGTGGACAAACGTCACGTCGTGGCCACGCTCAAACACTTCGCGGGACACGGCCAACCGGAAAGCGGAACGAACGTTGGACCAGGAAACTTTTCCGAGCGCCTGATGCGCGAAGTGTTCCTTTACCCATTCGAGGTCGCAGTGAAGGAAGGACGCGTGATAAGCGTGATGCCTTCTTACAACGAGGTCGATGGCCTGCCGTCGCATGTAAACAAGTGGCTGCTGCAGAAAGTTCTGCGCGACGAGTGGGGCTTCAACGGAGTCGTTGTTTCTGATTATTTCGGCATCAACGAGCTGATGACGCGTCACAACGTTGCCGCAGATCAGGCCACAGCAGCGAAACGCGCGCTCGAAGCGGGCGTTGACATGGAGTTGCCGCACAACCAGTGTAACCACACGCTCGTGCAACTGGTGAAGGAAGGCAAGGTCGCCGAAGCGACGCTCGACAGGGCAGTGGCGCGCATCCTGAAGATGAAATTTCTGCTCGGACTGTTTGAAGAGCCTTACGTCGATCCGGACGAGGCTGAAAGAGTGGCCGAAACGAAGGAGAGCAGCAGGTTAGCGTTACGAGCGGCGCACGAAGCGATCACCCTCTTGAAGAACGAGAACAATCTGCTTCCGCTCGATCGCAATAAGATCCGCTCGATCGCGGTCATTGGTCCAAACGCCGGGCACGTCGAGCTCGGCGAATACAGCGGTGGTCCAACTCGAAAAATCAGCATACTTCAGGGAATCAAGGACAAAGTCGGAAGCGCAGTGACGGTCAATTACGCTGAAGGCTGCAAGATCACGACGAGCGACAAGCCGAGCTGGCATAAAGACGACGTGCGGCTGAGTAATCCCGCGGATGATGACGCGCGGATCGCTGAAGCGGTGAAGGCAGCGAGAGCATCTGACGTCGCTGTTGTCGTAGTTGGTGATAATGTCGAGACGACGAGAGAGGCGTGGGCGGAGAACCATCTCGGCGATCGCGATAGTTTGGATCTGCTCGGCCGTCAGAACGATCTCGTCAAAGCGATTGTGGAAACAGGGAAGCCCGTGATCGTGGTTTTGATCGGCGGTCGCGCGCTTTCGATCAATTACATTGCCGAGAAGGTGCCTGCAATTTTCGAAGGATGGTATCTCGGCCAGGAGACGGGCGTCGCTGTCGCCGATGTTTTGTTTGGCGATGTCAATCCGTCAGGCAAGCTTCCGATCACGATCCCGCGAAACGTCGGTCAGGTGCCACACTTTTACTATCACAAACCGACGGCGCGTCGCGGTTACCTGTTTAGCGACAAAGAGCCGCTCTTCGCTTTTGGACACGGTTTGAGTTACACAACGTTCTCGTATGCGAATTTGAAAGTCACTCCTGACAAGACTGGCCGCGAGGGGCAGGCGACTGTTACTGTTGATGTCACGAATACTGGGAAAATGGCGGGCGACGAGATCGTGCAGATGTATATTCGCGACGACGTCGGTTCAGTAACGCGACCGGTCAAAGAGCTGAAAGGTTTCGCGCGCATATCGCTCAGGCCGGGCGAGACAAAGAACGTGCAGTTTCCGATCACGCCTGACAAGCTGTCGTTTCTGAACGAAGATATGCAGCGTGTGGTTGAGCCGGGAACGTTCACGATCCTCGTCGGCCCGAGCTCGCGAAACGATAAGCTGTTGACTGCGAAGTTTGAGATTTTAGAGAAGTAACCATGAGTGAAGATCGATTTACACCTCGTCCCGAACACAAATTCACTTTCGGACTCTGGACTGTCGGTAACCGCGGGCGCGATCCGTTTGGCGACGCCGTGCGCCCGACGCTCAATCCGGTAGAGGCGGTGCAGTTGTTGGCCGAGTGCGGAGCGATGGGCGTTAACCTGCACGACAACGATCTGGTACCGATCGATGCGAACAGCGGCGAGCGTGATCGGATCGTTCGCGAGTTCAAAGCGGCTTGCGAGACGCACAACGTGAAAGTGCCGATGGCAACTGTGAACTTGTTCTACGATCCGGTGTTTCGCGACGGTGCTTTTACCGCGAACGATCGTAACGTTCGTGAATATGCATTGCAGAAAACAATGCGCGCAATGGATCTGGGCCATGAGCTGGGCGCGGAGATCTTTGTGATGTGGGGCGGGCGCGAGGGTGTCGAGACGGATGCCTGTCGCCGTGCGGACGAAGCGATCAAGCGATTTCGTGACGCGGTGAATTATCTGGTCGAGTATTCCGAAGTGCAGAATTATCAATACCGTTTCGCTCTTGAAGCTAAGCCGAACGAGCCGCGCGCAGACATTTACTTTCCGACCACCGGCGCTTATCTCGCGTTTATCGAGACGCTCGATCGCCCTGAGCTTGTCGGTGTGAATCCGGAAGTGGCGCACGAGCACATGGCCGGGCTGAACATGTCACACTCAGTCGCGCAGGCGTGGGAAGCGGGTAAGCTTTTTCATATCGATCTGAATGATCAAGTTCCGGGGCGTTACGATCAGGATCTACGCTTCGGCTCGGCCAATCCTAAAGCGGCGTTCTGGCTCGTGAAATTTCTTGAAGACGTTGGCTACGATGGACCACGTCACTTCGACGCTCATGCATATCGCACGGAAGACTACGAAGGCGTGAAGGATTTCGCGCGCGGCTGCATGCGAACTTACCTGATACTCAAGCACAAGGCTGAGCAATGGAGCTCCGATCCCGAGATCAAGGCGCTACTAGCGGAGATTGAAGAAACAAATACCGGCAACGCGCAGCGCTATTCGCCTCAGGATGCGGAGCAGCTTTTAGCGCGATCGTTCGATCGCACTGCACTCGCGTCGAAGGGTTTGAAATACGAGCGACTGGACCAATTAACCACGGATATTCTCCTCGGAGTGCGATAGCGCGTTTTTCTGATTTATTTTTGTGTTTTTGTGGCTAATAAATGCTTCTCGGGATTGATCTGTCAACTACTGGCGCGAAGGCCTTGCTTATCGATCACGACGGACGCGTGATCAGTAGCGCTACGACGTCACTAACCCTCTCGACTCCTCACCCACTCTGGTCAGAACAAGATCCGCGAGATTGGTGGACCGCTACCACCAACAGCATCACGCAGGCACTCGCAACCGCAAACGCCTGCGGCGACGACGTGATCGCGATCGGTTTGACAGGTCAGATGCACGGGCTCGTTCTGCTCGACGCCGAAGGAGAAGTGCTGAGACCTGCTATCCTATGGAACGATCAAAGGTGCGGCGCCGAGTGTGACGAGATCCGCGCGCGCCTCAGTCGCGCCAAGCTGGTCCAGATCACCGGCAACGATGCGCTCACCGGCTTTACGGCGCCGAAGATCCTCTGGGTCGAGACACACGAGCCGGAAATCTATCGCCGCGCTCGTCACGTCCTGCTGCCGAAAGATTACATTCGTTACAAGCTCACCGGCACACTCGCGATGGACAAAGCAGACGGCTCGGGCACGATGCTTTTCGATCTGCGCAAACGCACGTGGTCGTCTGAGATCCTGGGCGCACTAAACATTTCGCCTGACTGGCTGCCGCAAACATTTGAAGGCCATGAGACGACGGGCGAAGTCACACGTGAAGCAGCGGCGTTAACAGGCTTGAGCCCCGGCACGCGGGTTGTTGCGGGCGGTGGCGATCAATCAGCAGGGGCAGTCGGAACGGGAGTAGTGCGTCCGGGGATGATGGCAGTGACGCTCGGAACTTCGGGCGTTGTTTTTGCTGCGACTGAATCGGCGTTGATCGAGTCCGAGGGACGGCTGCATGCGTTTTGTCATGCGGTGGCAGGTCGCTGGCATTTGATGGGAGTGATGCTGAGCGCCGCGGGCAGCTTGCAGTGGTATCGCGACAAGCTTGCGTGTGATCGAAATTTTGCTGAGCTGGTTGACGAAGCGGCTCGAGTGCCGGCGGGAAGTGAAGGGCTGATATTTTTGCCGTATTTGAGTGGAGAGCGCACGCCTCATCCCGATCCACTTGCACGCGGCGCATGGATCGGGTTGACGACACGTCACGGCCAGGCGCATTTGACTCGCTCGATACTCGAAGGCGTAGCGTTTGGAATCAAAGACATGTTTTGCCTGATGCGAGAGGCCGGACTCGGCTCTGTTGATGAGGTGCGCGTGTCAGGCGGTGGCGCTAAGAGTTTGTTGTGGCGACAGATTCTCGCCGACACGCTCGATGCCGAGCTTGTAACAGTTAATACAACTGAAGGCGCGGCGTATGGAGCTGCGTTGCTGGCTGGCGTTGGCGCGGGCGTGTGGCCCAACGTGGACACTGCCTGCGCAGAGACGATATCCATTAGCAATCGTGTTTTTCCGAATAATGAAACCGGCAAAATTTACGAATCGCTCTACGAACAATATCAACAGCTTTATCCGACCCTAAAACACACCTTTCACGCGTTGTCACAATTGTAGGGGCGGCCCTCAGTGGCCGCCCCAGGTTTGCCTTCCACGCTGGGGTGGCCACGGAGGGCCACCCCTACAGTTGATTGCTACCTCACGCACTGACGGGGGCGCATGATGTTCGCGAAGATGTGGTTCGCGACGTTCTGGCCCACCGACTGTCCCGCGACGTTGTCGAAGGTGAAATGAATTCCACCGTAGATACGCGCGCGGGCCTCTTCGTTCGCCATAGCACTGAACCCCGCGTACGACCGCGTCATGCCACCTGCACCTTCCCAGGTGTGCTGGAACGCGATGTCATCACGTCCAAAGAACAACGCGAGTATCGTCGATTGCGAAGTCCCGATCGCCGCATTGTTTCCCGCATAACTCGGATACGGCGGGTTAACAATCAGCGATGTCCAATTCGTGTCCGGCGCCGTGCTCGCATTGCCATCTTCATCAGCCCGACGAATCGCGGTCACCGGCCGCCATAAGCCGTATACAAACTTGCTGGCAAACGTGGTCTGTAACGCATCGTGCATCGCCATGTTGGTCAACGCAAACAATCGTGCTTTCTCGACTGTCGAGATACCACGCGCTAAAGAAACAGTGCGCGCGACGTTGTTCCACACGAAAAGAAAGTTAGTTGGTGTATTCACGCCCGCCCACAACTGTGCAACCTTGGTCTGATCCGCAGTGCGAGTCAGGCTGTTTACTGATCCGAGCTCCTTCACTTCATTTAGATCGGCAGCGTATTCCGCACTCGTCATTGCCGGTGGCGCATTTGGTTTGAACTGCGTACCCGACGTGATACCGAAAGGCATGACCGACGGGTAATGTGTAAACGCTGCCAAACCGGGTGCCGGCTGCCAGTTACCCGGTGTTGGCGGCAAACTGTAAGCCGGTGGCGTAACGTTCCAGCCGTCGTCTGCCCGTACCGCAAGCACGCGCTCGGCAACGATCTGGCCGACGCGAATGCCTTGCTGCGCACGATTTTCTTCGATACCCAGCAGCGACAAGGCAAGCTCCCCATCGAAGATCGCGACGCGCGTTGGGTATAAACCGGCCAAAACGTCGTGCGCGGCTTGCGCGGCGGCGGCTTCAATCGAAGCGTTTTGCGATCCGGGTACGTCGATCAGATAAGCCGTGTGACTGCCGTCGATCGAGTTGATAGCGTCAAACATCGCCGCGTGCATCATCGCAAAACTGCGCACGGGCATGATGGTTGCCGGTTGTTGTCCCGGCGTGCGGACGGTCTCCGTCAACACGCGGTTCCATTGCAGGATGACATCTTCCTGAGCGACGGGCATATTCGCCGCGACGCGCTTGTGCGCCCAGACGCTTGTCTGAGTGCAGATTAAGACTGCAAATATCAAAAAAATATTTTTGAGTTTCATCTCCGTTTCCTTCCGTCAATTTCGCTGCGTTGATGCAGCGAATATCCAGCGTTAGAATGAGCGGGTTTTTACGCCTTCCAAACTGCTTGAAAGTCGTTCGCTCAACTGGTGCGGAAACTACGCGAGGGCGAGCGGAAATGTACTTAGAGACCCGCTGAATTTTTCTGAAAGAGTCTGAAAGCCCGGAATGTCTGAGGAAAACCAGCATTTTTACGAGTTTGGGCCGTTCCGGCTCGACCCGCTGAAGCGTCGGCTTTTGCGTGAGGGAGTGGCGCTGCGGCTGACGCCGAAGGCGTTCGATCTGCTGCTCGTCCTCGTAGAGGAGAGCGGGCGGACGGTCGCGAAGGATGAGTTGCTGGAGCGGGTCTGGGCGGGAACCATCGTCGAGGAGAACAACCTCAACCAGAACATTACGGCGCTCAGGAAGTCGCTCGGAGACAGCCGGCAGGATAGCCAGTACATCGCGACGATTCCGGGAGTCGGGTACCGGTTTGTGGCTCCAGTCAAAAAACAAGAGCTCACGCAAACCCGCCCAGACGCAAAAGAAGACGCAAACGAAGGCGCAAAGGGCCGTGTGATTCCGGTAGACGTCGCCAGGCCAAGGCGATCTCTTCGTTACGCGGCCCTCGTTCTGGTGCCGTTAATTCTGGCAGTGGTGGCGTACGCGCTGTACACGCGGGAAACACCGCGGCCCGCGATCTCCTCGATCATGGTGCTGCCTTTGGAGAACTTGTCCGGTGACCCTGCCGAGGAATACTTCGCCGATGGCATGACTGACGCACTCATCGGCGACCTTGCGCAGATCGGCGGCCTGCACGTGATTTCGCGAACTTCATCGATGCACTACAAACGAACGAAGAAGTCGCTGCCGCAGATCGCCGGTGAGATCAACGTCGACGCAGTCGTTGAAGGCACGGTGCAACGCTCGGGCGAGCGCGTGGTCGTTCGTGCACAGCTAATCCACGCGGCAACGGACCGGCATTTGTGGGTGCAAACGTACACGCGCGACATGCGCGACGTTCTCGATCTTCAGAGTGAAATCGCGCAGGCCGTTGCGCGTGAGGTCCGGATCCAGTTGACGCCCGGCGAGCAGGCGCGTTTCACTGCGCGCCGCGCCGTGCAGCCGAAGGCTTACGACAATTATCTACAGGGCCGTTATCTTTACTGGAACAAACGTACTGAGGAGAACCTCAACAAGGCGATCGAGTTTTTTCAAAGCGCGATCAAAGAAGATCCGGGTTACGCGCCCGCGTATGTCGGCCTCGCTGATTGTTACAACGGACTGAGCGTAGTCCAGGTCGGGGCGTTGGCGCCGAACGAGGGCCGCCGGCGCGCGGAACAAGCTGCCACAAAAGCCCTCGAGCTTGATAGTGGACTTGCTGACGCATACACCGCGCTCGGTTATATCGATCACTACAACTGGAACTGGACCGCGGCTGAGCAGCGTTTCAAACGCGCACTCGATCTCAATCCGAGTTACGCGAACGCGCACAACTTCTACGCAAGCTATCTGATGTCGCGCGGGCGTGTTGACGAGTCGCTCGCGGCATCGAATCGCGCGCGTGAGCTGGATCCATTTTCACTTTCGATCAGTGTGCAAAGAGGGTTCTTACTCGAGAACGCGCGTCGTTATGGTGAGGCGATCGAGCAGCTTCGCGCGGTGATCGCGATGGATCCGAATCATTACCAGGCTTACTGGGTGCTCGGCCACACGTATGCTGCGAACAAGCAGTTTGACGAAGCGATTGCTGCGGCGGAGAAGGCGGTTGAGTTGTCGGAGAGAGTGCCGGGCGCACTCGGAATTCTCGGGTTGGTTTATGGACTGGCAGGGCGGAAGGCCGAGGCAACGAAGATCCGCGACGAGTTGCTGGAGCTCAATGAGACTCGTTACGTGACACCGGCTGCGCTGGTCAATGTCTATCTCGGGCTTGATGACAGGGAGCAAACGTTTGTGTGGTTGGAGAAGGCGTATGCGGAGCGATCGAATTTCATTGCGTATTTGAAGGTGTTTCCGATCCTGGATCCGATACGGTCTGAGCAAAGGTTTACGGATCTTGTGAATAAAGTTGGTTTATAACCACAGATTACACAGATCGCTTTTAAAATCCGTCTAAATCTGTGGCTAAACTAACCCCATCTGTCGCGCGAGCTCAGTCGCTGTCTGCGGCCGGTCATCCGGATCCTTCGCGAGGGCATGCATGATCCCGAACGAGATCCTTCGCGGTATGCGCAGCGATTCAGCAAACGGTGGTGGCGGCTGGTAGAGATGCCTGTTAATCACACCCGAGACGGTCTCCTCGTCAAACGGCCTTCTGCCCGAAATCATCTCGTAAAACATCGCGCCCAGGCTGTAAACATCTGAGCGCGCGTCGAGCGGCTCACCCAAACATTGCTCGGGCGACATGTAAAAAGGCGTGCCCACAACCGCGCCTGAAGATGTCGCGCCCGCTTCAGCCAGAAGCTTAGCCAGACCAAAGTCAACCACTCTCACACTCTCGACTTCGAAGTCGTCATCAGGCGCGACGACCAGAATGTTTTCCGGTTTGAGATCGCGATGGACCACGCCTTGTCGATGTGCTGAGCCGACACCCGCACAGATCCCGCGCATCAGTCGCGCACTACGCTCGACAGAGAAATGATCTTCGCTTCGCAGCAATTCGCGCAGTGGCGTCCCTCTCACAAACTCCATCACGATGTACGCTGGAGCATGCACGTCGTCAGTTTCACCAAAATCGTGAATCGTGATGACGTTGGGATGGCGCAGCATCGCGGCCGCGCGTGCTTCCCGGCGGAAACGTGCGAGGGCGGCGTCGTCTTTGACGAACTTGCCCGTGAGGATCTTCACTGCGACGTCGTCGCCGATGTGGACGCGACGCGCGCGATAGACGACGCTCATGCCGCCCTCGCCCAGCTTCGCAATGAGCTCATACTTGCCGTCGATTTTATGCCCGATCAGTGGATCCGGATTGACGAGTTGAATCGTGGGAAGGGATGAGACGAAGTGGTTTTCGTAATACGGATGCGCACCGGGGCCGGGCAGTGTTAACGGCGAGCCGCAGTGGGCACAGAACATAGCTTCTTTATTCAGGTACAACTCACATGCAGCGCAAAACGGGTTGTTCGCTCGCAATTCGGCGAGTAGCTGGTCCAATTCATCTTCGATCTTGGCGAGGCCGTTTGCTCCGGTTGCGGAAGCGCGTATCTCACCTTCGGGATCGAAGAGAAAATAGGCGGGAAGATTCTCTTTTCCGTGACTGACTTTGTAGTCGTTATCGAGCGCGCATGGCTCCGTGAGATTGAGATGTGCGATTGCATCGCGCACGATGCGTGGATCTTTTTCGAGGAAGGACTGCGGCACGTGTACGGCAACGACGCGTAGTCCTTCACGCTTGCGCTGATCGCGTAACTGTGCGACCTGGGCCAGGTTGATCTTTGACGTCTCCGAGCTGACGGACCAGAAATGCACGAGCGTCGGATGGCCCTTCGTCTGCCGCGCCGTAACCCTGCGGTTCAGCCACTCCGTCGCCAGCTCAAATGACGGCAATTGCAGTTCAACGTTCATCCGGATCAATCCGCGTTTATCCGCGCAAATCCGCGGCAAAGAATTGTTTTAGGACCAGGTCGTTCGGATCGTCGGGGGATTCATCAGGGTTTGCAGCACCACGCAATATTGTTCTGTCTTCTCTTTAAGCGCGGCTAACTGGTCGGGGGTTGCGTCGGGAGCTTTGATGTCAAAGCGCGCGTGAATGTCCTGGAAACCAACCGGCACCTCTTTCGAGATCCCGAGCGTGCCGCTCAAATCCATCTCGCCTTCAACATCCACGCGAATATGTTCGAATGGAATTTTCATCGCAGTCGCCACTAATTGGCAAGTCAATTGAGCACACGCGGCCAGCGCGCCCAATAGCAGATCGCCGGAACAGGCAGCGGTGCCGGGACCACCGACACCGCTATGCGCCTGTGCTTCAAAGATCTTCTGACCAACTTCCACTGAGCATGTAATCGGAGTACCGGTTTGATCGCTCTGCGCCCGCAGCGTGATGCGCGAGCTGTTTGGATCGCTGCGATACTTCTCTTTCAGAGGCTTCTGGATTGCGCGAAGATCCATTTGATTAGTCCTCGGAAGTTGTCGGATCGATGATCGTCTTCACTTGCGAAACGTGGTTCGCCGGAAATCCGCCGCGCCGCGCGTGCTCCTGAATCACCTCTTCATTCGGTGCGACGTAAACACAGTAAAGCTTGTTGTCTGTGACGTAACTCTGGACCCATTGAATCTGCGGTCCCATTTCATTCAACACACTACACGACCGCTGCGACAAGGTTTTCAACTCCGCAGGGGTCAGCTTGCTGGCCCCGGGCACGACTCGCTCAATAACATACTTTGGCATTGATGTTCTCCAATTTGATTTTATTGCAGCTCAGTTAATAACTTCTGAAACTCTTCATCGTCACGAATCGGATCGAAGGCGCTGTCCATTCTGGCCCAGTGGGCGACGGTCCGGAATCCGCTCTCAAACGCGCGACGAAGCAGAATCAACGATGCATCCCTTTCTCCTAGTAACGCGTAAGCGCACGAGCAATTGTATACAGCGAGGCCGTCATTTGGTTCTAATTCGAGCACTCGCTTCAGCGTTGCGGTCGTTTCTTCACGACTGCCAAAGCGCGCGTACGCTTCCGCGAGACGGCTCATCACGATGATATCGTCCAGACTTGCTTCGAGCTTCCGCGAAGTGATCTCGATGACTTTGAGCGCGGCTTTGTCGGCCGCGGCAGTATTGCCAAGCTTTCGATACGCACTCGCGAGAAATATCCAGGCGTCTTCGTCATACGGCTTGAGCTCCGCTGCAAGCCGGTAGTGCTTTCGTGCGGCTTCCAGGTCGTTTGACAGCTCGGCAATGATGCCGAGCCTGAGATGACCGGGATAATAGTCAGCGTTCTCTTTAAGAAGCTCCTCGATCGCGCGCTTTGACTCAGAAAACCTTCGCTGGTGGAAATAGACCGTGGCGATGCCAAACTTGGCGTCGAGAGACGTTGGCTCGAGCTCGAGTGCTTTCTGATTCATCTCGATTGCTTTGCTCAGCCACGTCGAGGCACCGTCGTACCACTCGTACATTGTCGAGTAAGCTTCCGCGAGTCCGGCGTAAGCAGATGCAAACTCCGGATCGATCGCAACGGCATTCTCAAACATTGTGATCGCGCTCTCGGTGTTTCTCTTGCCCTTGAGATACAGAAGCTCACGCCCGCGCATGTAGAAATCGTAGGCGCGCAGATCGTCTGTCGGCTTTTGCGTGAGCAGCTCTCGCTCCGACTCCGTAAGCGACACCTTCAACGCTTCCACGATCTTCTGCGAGACTTCGTTTTGCAGATCGAAGATGTCGTCGACCAGACGATCGAAACGTTCGGCCCAAAGGTGATAACCATCGCGAACGCTGATGAGCTGGGCGGTGATGCGGATCCTGTTGCCGGCCGTTCGCACGCTGCCTTCGAGGATGTAGTTGACGCGCAGCGCATTGCCAACCTGGCGCGTATTCACTTCCTTGTTTCGGAACGGCAGCACGTCAGTACGCGAGACGACTTTCAGCTCTTTGATCTTCGAGAGGTCGGTGATGATGTCTTCCGTCATCCCGGCGCAGAAGTAGTCGCTCTCCTTTTCCGCGTTCATGTTCTCGAAATAGAGGACGGCGATCGATTTGTCCGGCACGGCGTCGGTGGAGAATGATGCTCCCGAGGATCTCGTAGTCACGACGAGGTGTGATTGCGTCTCGAGCGCTCGTTTCAGATCTTTCAGATCGATCAAAAAGTCTTTTGCAGTCTGATATCGATCTTCGCGGTCTTTGCGCAACGCACGTTGGACAACGCGAGCGAGATCGTGCGGTCCGTCCCCTAAATGCGGCAAAAGCGAGTCAGGCTCGCGATTCAGAATTCCTGACATCACGTCGATCGTAGTTGGCCCGGCAAACGGTTGGCGCCCGGAAATCATCTCGTAGAGCACACAGCCGAGGCTCCAGACGTCAGTGCGCGCATCGAGCTCCATGCCTCGGGCTTGTTCAGGCGACATGTAGTGCGCGGTTCCGAGAACCATACCGTACGCGGTATTGATGAAGTTCTGCGTCGGCGCGAGCGAGTCAGTCTCGAGTATTTGCCGTGTACGATTGAGTTTCGCGAGACCGAAGTCGAGCACCTTAACGATGCCATCGTGACGCAGCATGATGTTGTCAGGTTTGATGTCGCGATGAATGATACCGACGTCGTGCGTTGAGCAAAGCGCGCCGGCGACTTGAATTCCGATTTCGAGCGTGTCGGTTGGGCTGAGTGGTCCTTTTCTTATTCGCTCGCGCAACGTTTCGCCGTCGATGAACTCGGTGGCGATGAAGTGTTCCGAATCGACCTCGTCGATCTCGTAGATAGTGAGAATGTTTGGGTGGTTGAGCGCGGAAACTGCCTTGGCTTCTTGAATAAATCGACGCACGCGTTCGCCGGGCTGATCGCCGACCATGTCGGGCGGCAGAATTTTCAGTGCGACTTTGCGATCGAGTTTGGTGTCGTTGGCGAGGTAGACCTCACCCATGCCACCCGCGCCGAGTTGGGAGCAAATTTCGTAGCGACCGATCCTTTTGCGCGCGGGGAACGACAACGCTCAATCCGGGGGAGGTTCTCTCTGGGCTCTAACTCTAACGAAGCGCGGCTATTGTAGATTACTTATTACGGCGGCGACAAATTCCCATCAGACTATTGGCCAAAACTATGATCACTAACCAGCATTGCGTTGCATTACTCTTCCTCGTTGTTTCAGCAGTTAACGCCGTTGGCCAAAACTCGCAATCGATTCGTTTGCGTATGCAGGCGTTTGTCGATAAGGGCCAGGTTCCGGGAGCGGTGACGTTAGTGATCAAAAAGGACCGCATCGTTAGCTTTGAAGCGGTCGGGTACCGCGATCTCGAGAGCAAAACGCCGATGACGGTGGACACGATCTTCGACATTCGCTCGATGACGAAGCCCGTCACCGCCATCGGCATCATGATTCTTATGGAGGAAGGAAAGCTTGCTCTTAACGATCCGGTCGAGTTGTATCTGCCTGAGTTCAAAAACAGTGCTTTCAAAGATGAGCGTGGCACGCGCCCGATCACGATTCGACAGTTGTTAACTCACACCGCCGGGCTGCCGCTTTACAAGCTGCCGGTTAGTGACGAGATGCCGGTCAAGCGTAATCAGACGCTGGCTGAGTATGTTTCGTTCCTGGCGAAGCAGACGCCTGAATACGAACCGGGGACCAGGCACCGGTACAGCAGCGGTGGCTTTGCGATCCTCGGGCGCATTATCGAAGTCGTGTCGGGGATGGCTTTTGATCAGTTCATTTTAGAGCGCGTGTTTGTGCCGCTCGGGATGAAAGACAGCTCGTTCTTTTATCCGTTTGCGAAGCAGAATCGTGTTGCGTCGATTTATAGAATGCAGAATGGGAAGCTCAGCAGGTGGGATGAGCTTATGGGCTACAGTCGGAAAGCTGTTTATTCGGGGCCGGAGTTTGGAATGTATTCGACTGCTAACGATCTGGCTGCGCTCTCGCAAATGATGCTCAACGGCGGTGTCTATAAAGGACGGCGAATACTCTCGCGGTTAACGGTCCAGCTAATGACTACGAATCAGACGTTGAGCATTGCGTCTACGATGACGGGCAGACAAGTAGTTCAGGGTTTATCGTGGGGACTGTTTGGAGATCCGTTGCATGACTTTCCGCTCACGACGCGCGGCAGCTTCGGTCACAACGGCGCGTTCGGAACGATCTTCTGGATCGATCCTGAGGAGGGTCTAATCCGGATCTTCCTCGAACAGGTCTTCGGCTCCGGCAACGAACACCAGATCTTCATGGCCCTAGCCGCCGTCGCCGCCGTGCAATAATTGTAGGGGCGGCCCTCCGTGGCCGCCCCTACGTTGAAATGGTCGAATGAACTTGATTTCCGCGGTGGGGTGGCCACGGAGGGCCACCCCT
>DATHTI010000057.1:0-4775 GCA_035463335.1 Pyrinomonadaceae bacterium
ATCTGTGGATACTACTCGTATCGCAGCGCTATCAAGGGATCTACTTTCGCTGCTCGCCGCGCGGGGATGTAGCACGCGAGGAAGGCTGCGACCGAGAGCAGCGCCGAGATCGCGACGAACGTGAGAGGGTCAGTGGCGCTCGTGTTAAAGAGCAGACTGTGCATCAGACGCGTCAACGCGATCGCGCCGCCGACTCCAATCAACACGCCCACTGCCGTCAACTTCATTCCACGCCCAACAATGAGTTTGAAAACATCGCGCCTCGAGGCGCCCAACGCCATGCGCACACCAATCTCATGTGTTCGCGTCTGCACCAGAAACGCCATCACGCCGTAAATCCCGATCAGCGCCAGCAGCAACGCGCCACCGGCAAACGCGCCGAACAACGTTGCATACAATCGTGGCTGCCAGATCGACTCAGCCACTACTTCTTCCATCGTTGCAACTTCACTCACAGGCAGATCAGCATCGAGCTGCGCCACTTCACGCCGGAGCGCGCCCGCTAATTCCTGCGGATTTGACGTAGTCCGCATGACGAGGGCCAGCCCGCCGATCGGAATCTTCCCGTGCGGCAAGTAAACACTCTTGCGCGTGTCTTCCTGAATCCGTTGATGCCTCACCGTGCCGGCTACGCCGACGATCGTGTGCCACGGCTCGTTATCTTCGGGTGGTCCAAAACGAACACGCTTGCCGATCGGGCTCTCGTTGGGCCAGTACTCACGCGCGAGTCGCTCGTCAATGATCGTCACGTCCAGCGAATCCTTCGCGTCGGCGTCGTTGAAATCGCGGCCGGCGAGCAGCGGTATACCCATCGTGCGAAAGTAATCCGGAGTGACAACCGTGTGTTGAATCGACGGCGCCTGGCCCACAGACAGCACCGGAAAACCTTCAACTGTAAGACTACGTCCCCAGCCGCCGCCTCCTAACGGTAAAGTCCCCGTCGCGCTCGCTGCCTCGATGCCAGGCAGATTACGCATACGTTCCAGCAACTGTTTGAAGAACCCGATACGCTGATCGGCTTCCTTGTATTTCACACGCGGCAAACTAAGGTTCGCAGTCAGAACGTTGTGCGCGTCCAGCCCGATGTTGACGCGCTTCAGACGCAGGAAACTCTGAATCATCAGCCCAGCGCCCACCAGCACCACGAGCGACAGCGCGATCTCCGCAACAACGAGCAGACTGCGCGCGCGGCTACGCACACCTGAAGCTCCACGACCACCTTCTTTGAGTGTGTCGTTGAGATCGACACGCGAAGTGTGGAGTGCCGGAGCAGCGCCAAACATGAGACCGGTTAACAACGTAATCGCCGCAGTGAAACCAAGCACACGTAGATCGATGCCGAAGTTCATCCAGAACGGCAACTGGCCCGGAATCGCAGTCAACAAGAGTCGCAGCGCCCAGATCGACAGGAAGAAGCCGACCACTCCACCGATCAATGCGAGTAACAAACTCTCCACCAGAAGCTGGTGCATGATTCGCCATCGACTCGCACCCAGCGCGGCGCGCAACGCAAACTCTTTCTGCCTTGCCGTCGCGCGCGCGAGCATGAGATTCGCAACGTTCACACACGCCACCAGCAACACACATCCGACAACGCCGAGAAGAATTAATAGTGCTTCGCGATAATCGCCGGTGAGGGTGTCGTGCAAACTCTCGACCTTAACTCCGAGACCTTCGTTCGTCACCGGGTTCTGTTGCTCGATACGCGCCGCGATGTTGTGCATCTCGGCCTGTGCTTCCGCAAGACTCACGCCGTCTCTCAAACGCGCGACCGAGAGCAGGCCGTGATCGGTTCGCGTAAACGTCTTCGTCGTTAAAGCAACCGGCGCCCACAGCTCGGCAGTGTCGGGAAACCTGAAACCGGACGGCATCACACCAACAACCGTGCGCGCGCGGCTGTTGAGCATGATCTTGCGACCGATGATGTTTGGATCACCGCCAAAGTTTCGTTGCCAGAGACTGTGGCCGAGGATCACGACCGCATCTTCTTCGGGGCGATCTTCGTTCGCCGTAAACGTGCGGCCGAGGTGTGGCGAGACGCGCAGGATCTCGAAGAGGCCGTGCGAGATGAAAGCGCCACGAACCTCGGTGGGCTCACCCGCGCCACTCAAAGCGAAACGTTGCGTGTTGAAGTAGACGCCGATGTCTTCGAAACTCTTGTTTTGCTCACGCCAGTCGAGAAAGTTGGGGTACGAAACGGGCATCGATTCAAGGCCACGTTTGGACGCGGTCTCGTCGAGCACAACGAGGCGATCGGATTGAGGATAGGGAAGGGGTCGCAGCAGAATGCCGTTGGCAAAACTAAAGATCGCAGTGTTCGCGCCGATGCCGAGTGCGAGGGTCAGTACGACAACAATCGTGAACGCGTAGTTCTTTAGCAATACGCGCAGGCTGTAGGAAACATCGCGCCGCACGTTATCGATGAATCCGACGCCGCGTGCGTCACGACACTCTTCCTTCGACTGGTCCACGCGACTAAACGTCTTCATCGCCGCCAGGCGAGCGTCTTCAGGGGTCATGCCGTTTTTGATGTTTCGCTCGATCTGGCGATCGAGATGAAAGCGCAACTCTTCGTCGAGCTCCTGGTCCAGCTCGTCGTGATGAGTTAGCGCGCGCCAGCGACGTTGTAGATCTTTCAAATTCACGGCAAATCCTCATGCATCTCGTAAAACCAGAGCGATTGCATCGGAGAATCGCTCCCATTGTTTGCGCTGCGACTCGAGTTGTTTCCGCCCGCGCGCGGTCAAGCCATAAAACTTTGCCCGGCGATTGTTGTCGGATGGTCGCCAGACGGCGGAGATGAGGTCGCGCGCTTCGAGACGGTGGAGCGCGGGGTAGAGAGCGCCGGGAGTAACGGTGAGCACGTCGCCGGACAGCAGCTCGATGCGCTGCATGATGTCCCAGCCATTCAAGCTCCCGGAGCTGAGCAGTCGCAGAATCAAGAGCTCGAGCGTGCCCTGTTTGAACAGGTCAGATTGTTGTTTGTTCATGCCTTCCTCTAGTCAGCCAATAGGAAGCCCAGAGTCTAGCGCTGCTCCTATTGGCTGTCAATAGGAGCCACAAAAAGGCACAGAAAAGAGTAGCCACAAAAAAGCACAAAAGGCACAAAGAAATATTTTGTGCCTCTTGTGTTCCTCTTTGCCTTTTGTGGGCTACACGGTGATCGGGGCTGAGACTTCTTGTGGAACTGGCGTGTGGAATTGGGCCTGCTCTGTTGAACCTGTAAGAGCAGTGGTCGAAGACGTGCCGCCCGCGACGATCTGGGCGATGGTGTCGAAATAGCCGGTGCCCACGAACGCCTGGTGTTTGACAGCGCGATAGTTGCTGTCAGCGGCGCGCGCGAATTCCGTGGCCTGAAGCGCGGCGTAAGCACTCATGCCGGTGTCGCGATAAGCTTGTGCCAGCTCGAACATCGCGAGATTGAGTGCGTGAAATCCGGCAAGCGTGATGAACTGAAACTTGTAGCCCATCGACGCGAGCTCTTTTTGAAAATGCGCAATCGTGTGGTCGTCGAGCTTCTTCTTCCAGTTGAACGACGGCGAACAGTTGTAAGCCAGCAACTTGCCCGGAAACTGTTCGTGAATTGCCTCGGCAAATCGAGCGGCATCGTCGAGGTTTGGCTCAGAAGTCTCACACCAAACCATATCAGCGTACGGCGCATAGGCGAGACCGCGCGCAATTGCCTGGTCCAATCCCGGTTGGACCGTGAAGAAACCTTCAGTCGTGCGACTGCCAGTCAGAAACGGATGATCACGCTCGTCAACATCGCTCGTGAGTAGACCAGCAGCATCAGCATCAGTGCGCGCCACCAGGATCGTGTCAACACCGAGAACGTCCGCGGCCAAACGCGCCGCAGTCAACTTCTGAATAAACTCCTGTGTCGGCACGAGAACTTTGCCGCCCATGTGCCCACACTTCTTACACGAAGCAAGCTGATCCTCGAAATGCACGCCGGCTGCACCCGCTTCGATCATCGCCTTCATCAACTCAAACGCATTCAAACAGCCGCCAAAGCCGGCTTCTGCATCAGCGACGATCGGTGCAAACCAATCGATGCCGTTACGTCCTTCAGCATGATCGATCTGATCCGCACGCTGAAACGCGTGGTTGATCTTGCGCACCACCTCGGGAACGCTGTTCGCCGGATACAAACTCTGATCGGGATACATCTGACCAGCGACGTTCGCATCAGCGGCCACTTGCCAGCCGCTCAAGTAGATGGCCTTTAACCCGGCCTGCACTTGTTGCACTGCCTGGCAGCCAGTCATCGCGCCGAGCGCGGGAACGTATTGCTCGCGATGCAGGAGCTCCCACAGGCGTTTTGCTCCGCGCTCTGCGAGTGTGTATTTAATCTCGACAGAGCCGCGCAGCTTTACGACATCTTCCGCCGTGTAGTCGCGCTTGATCCCGCGCCAGCGCTCAGACGTGGTCCATTCATTTTCGAGTGCAACATGATCGTAAGTTTTCATCGGTGTCCTCCCCAGTGGTCGTTGTGATAAACCTCAAATCGGATCAACTTCATGATTCCGAATAAGCAATTCGCTGATGTGGCGCGCTGCTCGATATTTCTCGATCGTAGGACCATCGGCGCCCGGCGGAAGCTCCCTCAAAATGCGATCGAGCTCCTGATCGAACATCTGGCTGATCGTCTCCTGCGTGTGCCGGATTTGATCGCTCGCCTCTTCCATCTCGAGGTGCTCGCGATGCCGAATGCGTTGTGCGATCATCAGGCGATAAATCCGATCGGTCGCGAGGTCTTCCATATAGCCGTCGAG